>JAVEVZ010000205.1:0-5520 GCA_034004805.1 Spongiibacteraceae bacterium
CGCTGCAGCCGCAGTTTCAGTACATCCATGAATGGCAGAACAACGACATCGTTGTCTGGGACAACCGGCGCACCCAGCACATGGCCTTTGGCCACCCGGTCGACGAGATTCGTATCGTGCAGCGCAGCACCATTCGCGGCACGGTGGAGATGGGCCGCTTGCTTGAAGAAGAGGTACAACAGGCATGAGTGACTATGATCTGGTTATCCGCGGCGGAACGTTGCTGGACGGCTCCGGCGCCGAGCCGGTGCAGGCGGATGTGGCCGTAAAGGACGGCGTGATTGCCGCGGTGGGGCCCAATCTCGGCCGCGGCGCCGAGGAAATCGCAGCCCGGGGGTTGCTGGTGACCCCCGGGTTCGTCGATATCCACACCCATTACGACGGCCACGTCACCTGGGAGAACCGTTTGCGGCCGTCGTCCTGCCACGGCGTGACCACCGCCATCATGGGCAACTGCGGCGTGGGTTTTGCGCCCTGCCGGCCGCAGGATCACGACACTCTGATCCGGCTGATGGACGGGGTTGAGGACATTCCTTTCCCGGTGCTGGCCGAGGGCCTGCCGTGGACCTGGGAGAGCTTTCCCGACTACCTGAACCTGCTGGCTCAGCGCCAGTACGATATGGACGTGGCCTGTTACCTGCCCCACGCCGCGCTGCGCGTGTACGTCATGGGGGAGCGCGGCGCCAACCGCGAGCCCGCCACCGCGGCGGATATCCGGCAGATGTGCGCGCTGCTGGAAGAGGCCCTGGACGCCGGCGCCATGGGCATTGCGACCTCGCGCACGCTGTTCCACCGCTCCAGCGACGGCAAGCCGATCCCCACCCTGGATGCCAGCAACGACGAGCTGCTGGCGCTGGCCGATACCCTGCGCAAAAAGGGCAAAGGGGTGTTCCAGATCGTCGAGGACATCCAGTTGCCCGACAAGGATCTCAGTATTCTGCGCCAGCTGGCGGAGCGCTCCGGGCAGCCCTTGACCTTCTCTCTCGGCACCAGCAACACGGGGCCGTACCGCTGGCCGCAATTGCTCGATTACCTCGCAAAGGCCAACCGGGACGGCGTTGTGATCAAGGGCCAGGTGATGCCCCGGGGCATCGGCATGCTGCTGGGCGTCGAGCTGACCCTCAACCCGTTCTACACCACCGCCGGCTACCGCGAAGTGGCGGACCTGCCCCTGGCCCAGCGACTGCAGCGCCTGCGCGATCCCGCCCTGCGCGCCCGCATCCTGTCCGAGCCCATGGACCCGGATCCTCTGCTGGTGCTGGGCCGGATCGTGCGCGATTTCGACCATATGTTTCTGCTGGGCGACCCGCCGGACTACGAGCAGCCCTGGGAGCAGAGCATCGCGGGCCGCGCCCGGGCGCAGGGCGTGACGCCGGAAGCACTGGCCTACGATCTGATGCTCGAGGGGGCGTCGGGCACCCATTTGTACCTGACCATCGCCAACTACGCCGATGGCAAGCTCGACGCCATCGGCAGGATGCTGGGTCACCCGGACGTATTGCCCGGGCTGGGCGACGGCGGCGCCCACGCCGCGACCATCTGCGACGGCAGCTATTCGACCTTCCTGCTGACCCATTGGGGCCGCGACCGGCCCCAGGGGCGTTTGCCGCTGCCGTTGCTGGTGGAGCGGCTCAGTCGCGCCACGGCCCTGACCATGGGCCTGAAAGACCGCGGGCTGGTGGCGCCAGGCTACAAGGCCGACATCAATATCATTGATTTCCAGCGGTTGGGCCTGCATGCGCCCGAAATCACCCACGATCTGCCCAGCGGCGGGATGCGCCTGGTGCAGCGCGCCACGGGCTATGTCGCCACCCTGGTCAACGGCGTGCCGGTGTACCGCGAGGGCGAGGCCGCCGGTGCGCTGCCCGGGCGCCTGGTGCGCGGCGAGCAGGCGGCGCCGACAGAGGCAGCGTCCCGGTAGTTTTTCCTTCCTGGCGAGTTCTACTCCGGCGCGCACGGCAACGTCCGCGCCGGCGTTATCCGTCAGCTGGCAGCCCGCAATACCGGCACCTTGGCAAACCACGGCTGGGCCTGCTCAAGCTGGCCGGCCAGCTGGTAGAGCAGGCCTTCCTCGCCGTAGCGACCGGCGAACATCACCCCGACAGGCAGGTCGTCCGGGGTCCAGTGCAGCGGCACTGACATGGCGGGCTGGCCCGTGACGTTGAACAGGCTGGTAAAGGCGGAGGCGCTGATGGCCTCGCGCTCGTAGGGGGCGTTGTCCTGGTTCAGGCTCAGCTTGCCGATTTCCACCGGCGGCTTGCTGAGGGTCGGTGACAGCAGCACGTCGTAGCGCTCGTGCAGCAGGGCCATCTGGCGGGTGATTTTTTCGAAGGTCAGCATTGCCTCGTACAGCTGCGAGGCGGGGTTGTCCTTGTTGGCCTGGTAGCGCTGCCAGATGATCGGCTCGAGATCCTCTTCCGTGACCTTGCGCCCCAGCGCCCGCTCGCGGCTCTGCACCTGATGCACGGTGCCGGCGCCGCTCACCGGGCCGTAGGCGCCGAAGAATTCCGCCGGGTCCACCGGCAACTGCACGTCCTCTACCGTGTGCCCGAGACTGGCACAGAGCTTCGCCGCGTTATCCAGCGCCGTCAGGCATTCCGGGTCCACCGGCGTGTGGGTGATCGGCGTGCGCACCAGACCGATACGCAGCCGCCCGGGCGGCCGCTGGCAGGCAGTCAGGTAGTCGACGGCAGGTGGCGGCGCGATCAGGGTTTGTCCCAGCTCCGGGCCGCGGGTGGCGTCCAGCAGCGCCGCACTGTCGCGGACGCTGCGCGACACGCAGTGGGCCACCGACATAATGGACGACAGCGCGTGGGGACCGTGGGGCGTGCGACCGCGGCTGGGTTTCATGCCGAACAGGCCGCAGGCCGAGGCCGGGATGCGGATCGAGCCGCCGCCGTCGGTGGCGTTGGCCACGGGCAGTATGCCGGCGGCAACCGCCGCAGCGGAGCCGCCGGAGGAGCCGCCCGGCGAGCGGCTGAGGTCCCAAGGGTTGCGGGTGTCGCCGAACAGGATGGACTCGGTGGTGGGGGTGCCGCCGAATTCGGGGCTGGCGCTCTTGCCCATAATGACCATGCCGGCCTGCTGGTAGCGCTGCACCACGGTGCTGGTATAGGTGGCCACCGCGCCGCGATAAAAGCGCGAGCCCTCGGTGGTGACGGTGCCCTCCAGCATCATGCCCAGGTCCTTGAGCAGCAGCGGCACGCCGGTAAACGGCCCCTCCGGCAGGCCGGCGCGAACCGCGGCCCGGGCCCGCTCATAGAGTTTTTCGACGATGCAGTTGAGCGTCGGATTGACCGCCTCGGCCCGCGCAATGGCGGTTTCCAGGACTTCCGCGGCACTGAAGTCGCCGCGCCGGATATGCTCCGCGAGCGCCAGTGCATCCAGCTTTCGGTAGTCCTCAAAGCCCAGCCGGCCGGTGGCGCTGGCCAGGCCGGGAACTGCGCTGGCGACAGCTACTGTCAGCCCTGCTTTGATGAAATCGCGTCGGTCGATGTTGTCCATTGATTATTCTCCGGTAGCGGGTGGGCCAGGCGCTTTACTGTAGTCGAACAGGTGGGGTTTTCGCACGGTGTGATCGTCCCGGGCATCGGGCCCCGGGGCCGTGGTCCGGATACAGTGGTGCTGGCGGTCTTCCCACCACGGCTTCGATGCTGGCCCGATGGTATTTATCAGCGGCACGTTACCCGGGCAGTAGCCTTGCCGTTGCGGTGGGCTACCATGGGTTGCTGCATCCGGCGATCCAGGGAGGATTGAACAGCGTGAAGTTTATCCACAGTTCCGATTGGCAGATCGGTATGACCCGGGCCTTTCTCAGCCCGGAGGCCGCGGCGCGTTTCAGTCAGGCGCGGATCGACAGCATCCGCAGCCTGGGGCAACTGGCGGCCCGGCACGCCGCGCAGTTTATGGTGGTCGCCGGCGATGTGTTCGAATCGAACCAGCTGTCGCCGCAAACCCTGATGCGCGCGCTGGCGGCGCTGAACACCGTGCCGGTGCCGGTGTTTCTGCTGCCGGGCAACCACGATCCGCTGGACGCCACGTCGATTTTTCGCAGCGCTGCATTCCGCGAACAGGCCGGCGCGCACATCCACGTGATCAGTGATGCCCGGCCGCTGCCTGTTCCCGGCCTGACCAACGTGGAGGTGGTCGGCGCCCCCTGGTTCAGCAAGCGCCCGGCACAGGATCTGTGCGCGCAGGCCCTCAACGCATTGCCCCCTGCGCCGGGGGTCACCCGCATTCTGGTGGGGCACGGCCAGGTGGACAGCCTGGCGCCCGATGCGAGTCAGCCGGGGGTTATCAACCAGGCCCTGCTTACACAGGCGCTGGCGGAGGGCCGCATTCAGTATGTGGCGCTGGGGGATCGCCACTCCCTGACCCGGGTCGGCGGCAATGAGCGCCTGTGCTATTCCGGCGCGCCACTGGCCACGGATTTTGACGAGGTGGCCCCCAATCGCGCCCTGCTTGTAGAGCTCGACGCCGGTGCCTGCACGCTGACCGAGCTGGAGACCGGATCCTGGCATTTCGAAGCTGTCCAGCGCGATATCAACAGCCGCGAAGACCTCACGGCCTTTGCCCAGTGGCTGGACGCCATTCCGAACAAAGAATGCACCGTGCTCAAGGTCGGCTTCACCGGCAGCGTCAACCTCGCTCTGGCGGCGGAACTGGATGCGCTGCTGGAATCCCGCGCGCCTGTTTTTGCCAGCCTCAAGCGCCGCGCCCGCACCACGGATCTGGCGGTGGTCCCCGATGCGCTGGACGACAACGCCATCGGCCTCAGTGGCTACGCGCACACCACCTGGCAGGCGCTGCTGGCCAGGGCGGCCAGCGACGACACCGCGACCGACGCCCTGCGGCTGATGTACCGGCTGGCGGGTGGAGGGCGCGGCGCATGAGACTGGTGAGTCTGACCCTGGAGAACTGGCGCGGCGTGGACCGCCGCGAAATTGCCTTCGACGCCAGCGTGACCTTGATCGAAGGCCCCAACGAGATCGGCAAGTCCTCGCTGGTGGAAGCCCTGCGCATGCTGTTCCGCGACAAGGCCAGCTCCAAGCGGAGCGAGGTCAAGGCGGTGCAGCCCGTCGACCGCGACGTGGGCAGCAGCGTGACCGCGGAGCTGCACTGCGGCGAATACCACTTCAGTTACCACAAGACCTACAACCGCAAGGCCGCGACCGAGCTGCGCATCCACGCGCCCAGGCCGGAGCAGCTCACCGGCGACGACGCCCACAACCGCGCCTGGGAAATCCTCAGCGGCCATATCGATATGGCCCTGTGGGACGCGCTGCTGGTGGAGCAGGGCAAGGAAATCGGCAGCGTCAAGCTGTCGGACTCCGACGGCCTGGCCCGGGCCCTGGACAACGCCGCCGGCGGTGTCGGTGTCAGCGGTGAAGAAAGCGCGCTGTTCGACGCCGTGCAGGCGGAATACGAGCGCTACTACACGCTGAAAACCGGCAAGCTGAAATTCGGCGATCAGCAGCAGCGCGTCGCGCAGTGCACGGCGCGGGTCGGCGATCTCGAGGC
>JAVEVZ010000206.1:0-5470 GCA_034004805.1 Spongiibacteraceae bacterium
CCCCGGCAGCGCGAACTCAAGGGCTTCAACCTGGACCCACCGACCCGCGGGATCGCGGCGCTGCGCGAGGCGATCGCGAACTGGCTGCAGCACCGGTTCGGCCTGCGCGCTGTGGATCCGGATACCCAGGTACTGCCCGTCAGCGGCACCCGCGAGGCGCTGTTCAGCTTTGCCCAGGCGGTGGTAGACCGCAGCAGCGACGCACTGGTGCTGTGTCCCAACCCGTTCTACCAGATCTACGAGGGCGCGGCGCTGCTGGCCGGCGCCACCCCCTGGTTTGTGCAGTGCCGTGCCGACCGGGGCTGGCAGCCGGACTTCGACAGCGTGCCCGCGGACATCTGGCGCCGCTGCCAGTTGCTGTACCTGTGCTCGCCGGGCAATCCCACCGGCGCCGTGGTGTCCATGGCGACCCTGCAGCGCCTGATCGCGCTCGCCGATGAATTCGATTTTGTGATTGCCGGGGACGAGTGTTATTCGGAAATCTACAACGACGAGGCCGCGCCGCCGCCCGGTCTGTTGCAGGCCTGCGCTGCCATGGGCAGGGACGACTACGCCCGCTGCGTGGTGTTTCACAGCCTGTCGAAGCGCTCCAACCTGCCGGGGCTTCGCTCGGGCTTCGTGGCCGGAGACGCCCGGCTGCTGGCGCCCTATCTGCAATACCGCACCTACCACGGCGCGGCCATGCCACTGCCGCACCAGCTGGCCAGCATCCAGGCCTGGGGCGATGAGCAGCATGTGCGGGACAACCGCGCAGTCTACCGCCGCAAGTTCGACGCGGTGATCGCGCGCCTCAATGCCACCCTGCCGGTCCAGGCGCCGGACGCCGGCTTCTACTTGTGGGCCGCCACCCCCGGCGACGACACCGCGTTTGCCCGCGAGCTGTTCCGCCACAGCCATGTCACCGTACTGCCCGGCAGCTATCTAGCGCGGGAGTGCAATGGCCACAACCCCGGTGCCGGCCGGGTGCGCATGGCCCTGGTGGCCGGCGAGGCGGAGTGCCTGGAGGCGGCCGGACGTATCGCAGCCTTTATGGAGCAGTATCACCGTGCGTAAAGCCGAGCGCGCCGCCCTGGTGTTGCAGCGCCTGCAGGAACTCTATCCGGACCCGCCCATCCCCCTGGACCACCGCGACCCCTACACCCTGCTGATCGCCGTGCTGCTGTCGGCGCAGTGCACCGACGAGCGGGTCAACCGCATCACCCCCGCCCTGTTTGCGCTGGCGGACAACCCCCACGACATGGCGCGCCACTCGGTTGACGCCATCAACGCCATTGTGCGGCCCTGCGGACTGGCGCCGCGCAAGGCCCGGGCGATACGCGACCTGTCGGAAATCCTGGTCCGCGATTACGGCGGCGAGGTCCCGGCGGACCTGGAGGCGCTCAAGACCCTGCCGGGTGTCGGCCACAAGACCGCCAGCGTGGTGATGAGCCAGGCGTTCGGGGTGCCCGCGTTTCCGGTCGACACCCATATCCACCGCCTTGCGCAACGCTGGGGCCTGACCTCAGGCAAAAGCGTGGTGCAGACTGAGCGCGACCTGAAGAAACTGTTCCCCGTCGAATCCTGGAACGCGCTGCATCTGCAGATCATCTACTACGGTCGCGAGCACTGCAGCGCGCGCGGCTGCGACGGCACTGTCTGCGAATTGTGTCGGCGCTGCTATCCTGAACGCAAACGCGCCAAGGTCACGCGCAAGGCATAATGCGCACAGGTCGACGCCGGCGGCGGCAACTGCATGGCGGGCCTGAATCTGTTATTCTGCTGCGCCTCTCGAGGCCAGGACGGGAATCCCTGTGATTACACTCTACGGCATCAAAAACTGCGATACGGTCAAGCGTGCCCGGAGTTGGCTGGAAGAAGCCGGTGTCGATTATGCATTCCACGATTTTCGCGCCGATGGCCTGCATCGCGACAAACTCGAGCAATGGCTGCAGACCCTGGGCGTCGAAACGCTGGTCAACAAGCGCAGCGCAACCTGGAAACAGCTGGACGCATCGACCCGCGACCGCTTTACCGCCACCACCGCCGTGTCGGTCATCCTGGCCAACCCCACCCTGATCAAGCGCCCCGTGCTCGAAGCCGGCGAGCAGGTACTGGTGGGTTTCGACAACGCCAGCTACAGCGCGCTGTTCAAACAACACACCCTGTAACTCCGCTAATTGGAACTCCCTATGAGCACCTTGTTTGCTGCCGGCCTCGGCATAGGCACCCAGAACCGCCATGGCGAATGGCTTGAAGTTCACTACGCGGCGCCGCTGTTCCGACCATCGCCCGCGGTGGTCGACGCGCTGCTCGAAACCCTGGGCGGCGATATCGACAACCGGATCGCCACCCTCGACGCCAGGACGCTGGAAGCCCTTGAACAGGCTTTCGACAATGCCGGCGCCGATCAGCAGGCCAGACTCGCAGCCCGACTCAGCCGCGCCCGGCAGCCGGTGATCATGACCCTGCTGGCCGATGACCTGGCGCCCGCCACGGTGCCGGAGGCCTACCTGAAACTCCAGTTGCTGTCCCATCGCCTGGCCAGGCCCCACGACCTCGATCTCAGCGGCATTTTTGCGGTGCTGCCCAATGTGGCATGGACCAGCCGCGGCGCCATCGACCTGGACGAACTGCCCGACGCCATCCTCGATGCACGGCTGCAAGGCAAGCACCTGGAGGTTCATGCGGTGGACAAGTTTCCGCGCATGCTCAACTACGTTGCACCCGACGGCGTGCGGGTGGGCGACGCCGCGCGCATACGCCTGGGCGCCTACCTCGGCACTGGCACCACGGTCATGCAGGAGGGCTTCGTCAACTTCAATGCCGGCACCGAAGGCCCCAGCATGGTCGAGGGGCGCATTTCCGCAGGCGTATTTGTGGGCAGGGGCTCCGACCTGGGCGGCGGCAGTTCCACCATGGGCACCTTGTCGGGGGGCAATAACGTCGTCATCGGCATCGGCCAGGAGTGCCTGATCGGCGCCAATGCCGGGGTGGGTATCCCACTGGGCGACCGCTGCACCATCGAGGCGGGCCTGTATATCACCGCGGGCTCAGTGGTGAGCCTGATCGACGCCAGCGGGCAGCCGGTGCGCAGCGTCAAGGCTCGCGAACTGGCGGGCCAGTCCGGCCTGCAGTTCCGCCGCAACTCACAGACCGGCGCCATCGAGGCGCGGGCCAATCGCAGCGCTGTCGAGCTCAACGCCGCGCTGCACGACCACAACTGAGTTTTTCGCGCACCGGCCTCTGTTCATATTCCTACAGAGGCCGGCTGCAGATTTGCTTTCCGTTCGGTTCAAGCCCGCGCCGTCCTGGCGTGACTATCCGCTCAGCCCAGCGACGCCTGGCCGCCATCGACGGCGATCGTCTGACTGTTGATGTAGCCGGAGTAATCACTGCACAGCACGGCGACAAAGCGGCCGATGTCCTCCTCGCACTCGCCGATGCGGCGCTGGGGAATGCTCTGCACGAAGGCTTCGGCTTCCTCGGGGTTGTTTTCCGTCCACCACTTGAGGCCCGGCGACGTGGCGTGGGGCATGATCACATTGGTGCGAATCCCCTCGCTGCCCCACTCACAGGCCGCCGCGCGGGTCAGTGAGCGTATCGCCTCCTTGACGGCGGCGTAGGCACCGTAGCCGCTCATATCCCAGCGCTTGGCCGCAGAGGACGCCAGATTGACGATGCAACCGTCGCCTTTCAAGTGCGGATAGCACAGCTTCATCAGGCGCATGGTCGCCAGCGGCCCTGATTCCCAGCCCGCGGTAAACGCCTCGTCGGTGACATCGTGCAGGCTGCCTAGGGGCACTTCCTGCGCGTTGTTGATCAGAATCTGCAGGCCGCCGAAATAGGCCACGGTCTGCTCGACGCAGTGGGTCAGCGAATCCAGTGATTTCACATCGCAGGCCACCGCAAGCGCCTCGCCACCACGGCGCTCGATCTCGGCGCAGGTGGTCTCCAGTTTGGACAGAGTGCGGCCCGTCACGGCGATCCTGGCGCCCTCGGCCGCCAGCGCGTAGGCGATGCCCTGGCCAACCCCCTGGCCGGCACCGGTAACCAGTGCGACCTTGCCCTTCAACAATCCCGACATTGTGTTTTCCTCTTTTCGCTGTGCAGACAGACGGCGATTATCGCCAATATGCGCCGTGAATACCCGCCGCACCGACGTCGCTGAACAACATGCCCGCCAGCGGTTCAATGCGATCATCCGGGCCGCGGGTTTCCGCCGCAAAACCCTGCAACCGACGCGGGCCGCAGTGTCGCACACGCGTTGCTGCTCAGTCCCGCGGTCTGCTGCTAAACTGCCGCACGTTCTGCATTTGGAGTCTGTCGTGCCCAGCCCTACCTTCGATCTCGCCTGCGCACTGATCCGGCGCGCCTCGGTTACGCCGGATGATGCCGGTTGCCAGCAGCTTATGGGCGAGCGCCTGCGCGCGGCGGGTTTCCGCTGCGAGACCCTGCGTTTCGGCGACGTCGACAATCTCTGGGCGGTGCGCGGCGAGGACGGGCCGCTGCTGTGCTTTGCCGGGCATACCGATGTGGTGCCCACCGGGCCGCTGGCGCACTGGCAGTCGCCGCCTTTCGAGCCGGTGGTCCGCGACGGCCTGCTGTACGGCCGCGGTGCGGCGGATATGAAAGGCTCGCTGGCCGCCATGGTCACCGCCTGCGAGCGCTTCACCGCATCCCACCCCGATCACAGGGGCAGGATTGCGTTTCTGATCACCAGCGATGAGGAAGGCCCCGCCGTCAACGGCACGGTCAAGGTCGTGGAATGGCTGCAGGCGCGCAATACCGCCATCGACTGGTGCGTGGTGGGCGAACCCTCGTCCAGCGAACAACTGGGGGACGTGATCAAGAACGGTCGCCGCGGCTCACTCAACGGCAAGCTCACGGTGCAGGGCGTGCAGGGCCATGTGGCCTACCCGCAACTGGCGAAAAACCCGATCCATCTGGCAGCACCCGCGCTGGCCGCACTGGCGGCGGAGGTGTGGGATCAGGGCAATGCCTTTTTCCCCGCGACCTCGTTTCAGATTTCCAACATCCAGGCGGGCACCGGCGCCAACAATGTCATTCCCGGCGAGTTGCAGGCACTCATCAATTTCCGCTTTTCCACCGAGCTCACCGCAGTCGAAATCCGCAGCCGCACCGAAGCCATACTGGCTGCCCACGGCCTGGACTATCACATCGAATGGAGCCTCTCTGGCGCACCGTTTCTCACCGCGCGCGGCGAACTGGTGGAAGCCGCCCAGGCCAGCATCCGCGAAGTGACCGGGCTCACCCCCGAACTGTCCACCGCCGGCGGCACCTCCGACGGCCGCTTCATCGCCCCCACCGGCGCCCAGGTCGTAGAACTGGGACCGGTCAACGCCACCATCCACAAGGTCAACGAACACGTGCGCGCCGCCGACCTGGATACGCTGTCGGCGATATACGAGGGGATTATCGGGCGGCTGCTGGAAGGGGCGGACGTCTGACGTCTGACGCTTGACGCTTGACG
>JAVEVZ010000207.1:0-5431 GCA_034004805.1 Spongiibacteraceae bacterium
CTGTCGTCCGGTTCGACGTTGTAGCTTCTATAAAGGCCTGTATTCAGAGAGCCACCAGTTTGGGGCAGGGATCCAATAATTGGAGTCGGGGCCAGGCGCAGCCAGCGCGGGATGTTGTGGCGCGACCAGACGAGGACAGGGCTTGTGCGCTTGCCCGGCCTGCCGGTGACGATTGCATCCATACTGTGGCTCCCGCCGTTGCGGAGCTGGCCGCCTCTCTCGGGTCGGTGCGGGTATGTTGACGCTAACCGAATAGGCTCCCTGCGTATGACTATCTCGTTCACCCTATGCCTCAGCTGGAGTGAAGTCCGTTCGCCAGCGCACATAGCGCAGCACGATCTTTCGTTAGACGTTTTGCGAGGCTTGCTATTCCGGGGCTTGGGGATGGCGTAGTATCAAGCGATGCAGTTAGCGCGGGGTCAAATACTGGTTTGTGGAGGCATAGTGAAAGACTCTCAACGATACTCACCCGATAAGGGTCATGACCGGCTGCGCGATAGCGCGGAAGAGCTCATGAAGAGAGGGGCCGCGCCGCGCACTGCTGGCGGCTCCCTTGGTGTGGATGCTTTGACACTGCTCTATCGGCGCGCAAGCTCTCCCGACTCTGCTGCCGATGCCCTGAAGATGCTTCATGAACTACAAACTCACCAGGTTGAGCTCGATCTTCTATATGAACAGATCCAGGCCAATGAACGAGAGATGACTGAAGCGCTCAACCATTACAGAGCTCTTTACGACCATGCTCCCGCCGCCTATTTGATAGTCACTGGCGAGGGACGGATTGTTGAGGCCAATCAGGCCGCGAGTAAGCTGTTCGGCGAAACCATCAGTGCACTTGCCGGCAAGGCCCTATCCAGCCTTCTGGATCCCGGTCAGGACGCAATCGTAGGTAAGTTGTTATCCAATTGGGGGGAAGAAGAGATGGGTATGAAAGACACAAAAACATTATCAGTTGATCTTCCGGGCCGCCGGCGCCTGACCGTCACCGCGAGATATGCAGCTGTCACTGGAAGCGTTCTAATAATACTGAGCGAAATCGGCGCATATCCCGACGAATCCTGATGCGTATCGTTGGTGTCGGTGCATCCGCAGGCGGCCTGATTGCGCTTGAAGAGTTCTTTCGCAATATGCCATGCAATACCGGCATGGCATTTCTGGTGGTGCAGCATCTGGACCCGACACAGAAGGCGCTGTTGCCGGAGATTTTGCAGCGCTACACGGAGATGCCTGTCCAGGAGGCTGGTCAGAACATGCCGGTTCTTCCGGACTCTGTCTACGTGATCCCGCCCAACCGTGAGCTACGGGTACTCGACGACACACTGAAGCTGCTTGAGCCTACAGAGCCCAGGGGCCTGCGCCTGCCAATCAATATATTGTTCTCATCTCTGGCCAGTACACAGGCAGAGCAGGCTATTGCCGTGGTGCTATCCGGCATGGGTTCCGATGGCACCCTGGGCCTGCAGGCCATCAAGGCCACTGGTGGGCTTTCGGCAGTTCAGACGCCAGCCTCGGCACAGTTCGACGGTATGCCTAAAAGCGCCATCGCCGCCGGTTGTTCGGATATTCTGGCGCCGGCCGATCAATTGCCTGCTTTGATCCTGGCGTATGTGCGACGCATCCCCGGCCTGGATCACAGGCAGGACGCCTCGGTATCGCTGGCGCCGCTTGAGTCGGTTTTCAGGCTGTTGCGACAGCATACCGGGCACGACTTTTCCCAGTACAAGATCACTACACTGCATCGTCGCATTGAGCGACGCATGGCCATTTACGGCATCTCGGACCTGGGCGATTACACGCGCTTTCTGGCGGATAACGATCAGGAAGTGCAGATGCTGTTTCAGGAGCTGTTGATTGGTGTTACCCAGTTCTTCCGGGATCCGGAGGCTTGGAATTACCTCATCGACATAGTCTTGCCTGAACTACTTGCCGCGCACCCCCCCGACCATCTGTTCCGGGCCTGGGTCGTAGGATGCTCCACCGGTGAAGAGGCGTACTCACTGGCGATTGCGTTTATGGAAGCGGCAGAGAACCTGGCGCCTGGTAGGGTTCTGAACCTGCAGATATTTGCCTCCGATATTAGTTCGGAAGCGGTTGTATCGGCGCGACAAGGAAGGTATCCATTCGGTATTGAGGCGTCCGTTTCAAGCGAGCGCCTTGCCCGATTTTTCACAAAGCACGAAAGCCATTACCAGATACACCCCTCCGTTCGCAGCCGCGTTATGTTTGCCCAGCACGATGTCATCCTGGACCCACCGTTCACCAAGCTTGACATGATCACCTGTCGCAATCTGCTGATCTATTTCGACCAGATACTACAGCGCCGGATTTTGCCTCTTTTCCACTATAGCTTGCGTGCGGACGGACTGTTGATGCTTGGCAGTTCGGAAACAGTGGGGCGGTTGACTCACATTTTTGAGCCACTGAATTCGAAGTTGCGCCTCTACCGCAACAAGCCTCACGAGCCCGTTCGCAAAGCAGACTTCCTGCTGGAGTCGTATCCTCCATTATCCGTTCTCTCCAAGGAGCACCCCGTGCCATCCCGCCACATGCCTTCGCTGGACGCCAGCAGCACACTGCAGTCGGCAGCAGACCGGGTTCTGCTGCAGGTCTATTCGCCGGCAGCTGTGGTTCTCAATGCCGACGCCGACATCGTTTATATCAGTGGGCGTACCGGCAAGTACCTGGAGCCTGCAGCTGGCAAGGCGAACTGGAACATCCACGCCATGGCCCGTGAGGGTTTGCGTACACAGCTGCTGGCCGCGCTGAAGCAGGCTGCGGGCCAACCGAGGCCGGTCGAACTCAAGGGTCTGTTAGTGCGGACCGATTCTGGCACACAGGCCGTTGACGTATCCGTTCAGGCGTTTCGTGACCCCCCGGTGCTGAAAGGCATGACCATGGTGGTGTTTCGGGACACGTCTTTGCATCCTGCGTCTGTGCGTCGGAAGCACAGCGCGACTGCAGGTACGGACTACACGACGGAGATCGATCGGTATCAGGAGGAAGTTGAGCGCCTTAAGGAGGAGGCAAGGCTGTCACGTGAGGAACTTCAAGCGACAAACGAGGAGCTTCAGTCCACCAATGAAGAGCTGCAGTCTACCAACGAGGAGCTGACAACGTCGAAAGAAGAAATGCAGTCCATGAACGAAGAACTGCAGACTATCAACGCAGAGCTACAAACCAAGCTGGACGATCTCGCGCTCGCTCAAAGTGATATGCAGAACGTGCTCAACAGCATTGAAATTGCAGTCCTGTTTCTGGATCAGGACCTTAATGTGCGCCGCTACACGGAACGCGCCGCCACCATCGTCAGGCTGCGCGAAAGTGATATAGGCCGGCCTCTCAGCGATCTGAGCACCACTCTTCGCTATCCGGCGCTCAAAGAGGACGCTCAGGAAACGTTGAGGACGCTGGCAGTCAGCGAAAAGAACATTGCCACTGACGATAACCGGCTGTTCTCCGTGAGGATAATACCGTACCGGAGACTGGATAATATGGTCGACGGGGTAGTGATCACACTTGTGGATATTACCGAGCGTGAAAGCAACAGGACTTGAGACTCCTGCAACTGCCGCTGCAGTGGAATATATTTGTTGGCGGAAAAGTTCGAAGTGTTTCCAGCGTCCAACGTACCACCCATATGTACCACCCTGGTGAAATGGCGTGTGGGTAAGCTATTGTTCTGGATGGATTTCTTGAGGAATCAACAACTTATAGGACATGGTGCCCAGAGGCGGAATCGAACCACCGACACGGGGATTTTCAATCCCCTGCTCTACCGACTGAGCTATCTGGGCGCAGGAAGGCGCGTATTAAAGCCGTTGGCTCGTGCGGCGTCAAGCTTTGTCGGGCGGCACGTAGCCGTCGGCCTTGGCGTATTCCTCGCCGGCAAAGAATTTGATCATTTCCGCCTGAAGGAATTTGCGGGACTCGGGGTCGCGCAGGGTGAGGCGACGCTCGTTGATTAGCATGGTCTGGTGCGCCTGCCATTCCTCCCAGGCCTGGCGTGAGACGTGGTCGTAGATATCCTGGCCCATCAGGCCGGGCATCGGCGGCTGGGCCAGGCCTTCGAGGTCTTTCTTGTACTTGCGGCAAAACACGGTGCGGGTCATGGAATTCCCTGTCAACAAATGCGGAGCGAATCAGAGGTCAGTCGCGGGGGGCTGGGCCAGCAGCTTCCTGACGGGTGCGGCCAGACCCACCGACGGGGGCTGGGTAGTGTTATACCAAAGGCAGCCGGTGGCTTCCATCACTGCGTCCCGGATCGTGCCCAGGCACAGGCGCTGGGGGTAGATATCCAGGTGGAAGTGGCTGAAGGTGTGGCGGAAGGCGGGCAGCTCGCCGCGGACCTTCACGGCGGTACCCCAGCGCTCCTCGCAGTAGCGGCGCGGATCGGCCTCCAGTGCCAGCTCCGGCAACGACCACAGGCCGCCCCACAGGCCGGTCGGGGGGCGCTGTTCGAGAAAGATCTCGCCCTGGGCATTTTCCACCAGCAGCATGCGCACGCTTTTGACCGGCAGGGTTCTGGGCGGCTTTTTGCCCGGGAAGCTGGCGACGTCATTCAGCGCCCGAGCCTGGCAGTCGCCCTGCAGCGGACAGGCTTCGCAGTTGGGCCTGCTGCGGCTGCACAGGCCGGCACCCAGATCCATGATCGCCTGGGTGTAGTCGGCGACGCGCTCGGTGGGGGTGTGGCGCTCCGCCAGCTGCCACAGGGTGTTGGCCACCGCGCTGTTGCCAGGCCAGCCGGGTATCGCGTGGTAGCGGGCCAGCACGCGTTTGACGTTGCCGTCGAGGATGGCGGCCCGCCGGCGATGGGCGATGGCGACGATGGCGCCGGCAGTGGAGCGACCGATGCCCGGCAGGCTGGCCAGG
The DNA here is from genome assembly GCA_034004805.1 of Spongiibacteraceae bacterium. Taxonomy (GTDB): domain Bacteria; phylum Pseudomonadota; class Gammaproteobacteria; order Pseudomonadales; family CAMLJR01; genus JAVEVZ01. The sequence goes on from JAVEVZ010000207.1 coordinate 4,870, forward strand.
CTGTCGACATCCGCGGGGAATTCGCCGCCGTAAACGGCCACCACCTGTTGCGCGCAACGGTGCAGGTTGCGGGCCCGCGTGTAGTAGCCGAGGCCGGTCCACAGGTGCAGCACCTGATCCAGTGGCGCAGCGGCCAGCGCCTCGACCGTGGGCAGGGCCTGCATAAAACGGAGGTAGTAGGGGATAACGGTCTTGACCTGAGTCTGCTGCAGCATGACCTCGGACACCCATACCCGGTAGGGGGTGGGGTCCTGTTGCCAGGGCAGGTCCTTCCGGCCATGCCGGTCGAACCAGGCCAGCAGGTCAGCGGCGATCATTGTCTGGCTGACCGGGTCCAGGTCCGGGTTCCGGCCTTCGCTTGCCCGGCTACAAAGCCCAGTGCGCCCAGCAGTGCATTGAGTACGGAGTCGACGTCGATATCCAGCAGCAGCTCGGTCCCGCAGCTGTCGGCGCGCTGGCACAGCAGGGTCAGCATCTGGGTGGCGACACCGCGGCGACGGGTGTTGGCGCGCACCTGCAGCTTGTCGAGCTGCCATTGTCCGGTGGCGGGCCGGACCCAAAG
>JAVEVZ010000208.1:0-5428 GCA_034004805.1 Spongiibacteraceae bacterium
GCCACGGCGTCCAGCGGGACGCCTGTGCACTTGCGGTACCGCGCATCACGCTTCACCCCGTGGACAGCGCCGCGGCAGCTCTACTTGCCGCGGCGGGCTACCGCTATATTGGCGCGGGCGTCTTCGCGCGACCCGACGACCCCCTGGCCGCGGCACTGACGCACAGCCGTGTGCACCTGTCCCAGCTCGGGCTGAGCGCCGGGCCTGCGCCCGACCTGATTGGCGCAGGGCTGGGTGCCAGTGGCGAAGTGGGCGCATGCCAGACCCGCAATCACCATCGACTCGACCGCTACACCCGGGCACTTGAAAACGGCCAACTGCCCATTGCCTGTGGCCGCATCCTCGACAGTGCCGCCTTGGCGCGCTGCGCACTGCTGCGCGCCCAGGCCCTGCATGGCGTTACCTGCGGCCCCCAATGGCGCACACCCCAGTAAGTTCTGCGGCGAATAATTTGAAACCCATGCAATATGGCTTACGCTACGCCATTGCAAAGTTCGCCCACCAGGTGCCCAACATGTCGATCGTCACCACGTCCAAGGACGACGCACGCTGTCATCACGATCAGCAGATATCCTGTGCCAACTGCCGGCTCGCCACCATCTGCCTGCCAATCGCGCTGGAGTCCACGGATATCGAGCGCCTGGACGACATCATTCAGCGCGGCCGGCCACTGCATAAAGGCGAGCACGTGTTTCGCAACGGCGATCCCTTTTCGGCGGTTTACGCCGTGCGTTCGGGCACCCTCAAGGCCTACAGCCTGACCGATGACGGCCGCGAGCAGGTCACCGGCTTCTACTTTCCCGGTGAAATCTTCGGCATGGACGGGATCGGCAACAACCAGCACGTGAGTTCCGCCAAGGCGCTGGAGACCTCGGCGATCTGCGAGATTCCCTTCGAGCGGCTGGGCGATCTCAGCACCCGTATCCCCAGTCTGCAGCGCCATTTTTTCCAGTTGATGAGCCAGGAGATCACCCAGGATCAGCAACTCATCACCCAGCTCAGCAAGAACTCGGCGGAACAGCGCATCGCCGCCCTGCTGCTGAGTATTTCGGCGCGCAATACCCGCCGGCAACTGTCCGCCACGCGTTTCCGGCTGCCGATGTCGCGCACCGATATCGGCAATTACCTGGGTCTCACCGTGGAAACCGTGAGCCGGGTGTTCAGCCGCTTCCAGAAGCTGGGCATGCTCGGCGTCGACGGCAAGGAAATCACCATCAACGATCCCGCGCAGCTGCGCAAGATTTCAACCGGCCAGGACACCACTGGCTGACCCGCCCCCCAGGAGACATCATGTTTATCAATATTCCCGGCCTGTTTTTCCGCCCCAGGCAGCAGTGGCAGCGCGTCAGCGACAAGCTGCCGGGTTCGCTCCCCGCCGTGTTGGTCTACCCGCTGGTGATGGCGCTGCTACCCGCTATTGCCTGGTACAACGGCACCGTCAATGTCGGCTGGAAACTGGGGGACGGGGATATCGTGCGCCTCACCCACGACAGTGCCGTGCCGATGATTGTGCTGTTCTATCTGGTAATGGTGCTGGCGGTGATCGGGATCGGCTACATGGTCCACTGGATGTCCGCTACCTATGGCGCAGAGTCCACCGTGGTAAAGGGCATCGCCATCGCCGCGCTGACCGCAACGCCGCTGTTTGTCGCCGGGGCCGTGGGTTTCCTGCCCAACTTCTGGCTGGATCTGTTGGTGGGCATTATCGCCGTGTGTTACGCGGTGTACCTGCTCTATCTCGGGGTTCCCATCGTCATGGGCGTACCTGAGGAGCGCGGGTTTTTATTCGCCAGCGCCGTGGTGTCCGTGTGTCTTGTGGCGCTGGTGGCCATTATGGGCGTCTCAATCATCATGTGGGATATGGGCGCCGCGCCCAGCTTTACCGATTGAGCCCGCGCCGCACACCGCGCGGAAACCGCACCGACACCACGCTCTCGCCACCCACTTCGGGTGGCTCCGGAGACGGCGACACCACCGTCGCCTGGCGGGCCCGCCAGGCCCGCTCCACCGCCAGCGGCAGACAGATCAGCAGGTCGTAGCACAGCACCAGAAGCTTGGCTCCCAGGTGCACCCGGGAGCCTGCGATGCGGCAGACCATCGCCAGCAGCTCCGCCAGTTGTTCCGCCAGGATGCCCACCACCGGCCGCAGGGTCAGCAGCAGGACCTCCAGCGGCAGCGCCTGCAGGGTCAATATCCCCACCAGTACCACCGCCAGCAGCGCGTTGACGTAGACCGTGGCCGGGGCTGCCCCGTCGACCAGCGGCAAGTGTGCAACCAGCCAGGCACTGAGTCCCATGAGCAGCAACGTAAAAGCGACAGTGGCAATCATCAGGCCCCGCTGCCGACGGCCCGCCAGGGGCGGCAGCAACTGGGTGGTCTGCAGGGTGTCGAACAGGGCAACGCCGGCCAGTACCGGGGCCGCGGTCAGCAACAGTGCCAGCAGGCCGCTGTGCCCGGGGGCCGGGAGCTGGTGGGCCAGCGCTGGCTCCAGCCAGCCGAGCAGGACCACGGCGGCCCCCGCGCCCAGCGCCACCACCACGCTGGCAATCAGAAACCGCGCCAGCAGTGAGCCACCGCGCAGCGCGAGCTCGCCATTGATCACCGCGCTGTAGCCTGCGGCAAGGCGCTGCACGGCGCTCAGGCGGCGATTCAGGTCATTGACCGCGTGCTCCAGCCGCCGCAGGCAGCGGGACACCCGTCGCCACTGCGGGCGCAGGGTGGCGAGTATCCGGTGACGGCTGTTGATGGTGTAGCGGTATTCGCGCAGGGCGTCGCGCTGCTGGGATTCCGCGGTCTTCTGCAGATCGGCGAGTATCTGCCTGAGTGCGTCGGGGTTCTGCTGGTCCTGCAACCCCGCCACCGCCTGCACCGCCGCCACCCAGTCCGGAGCCGGGATCGGGATGGCGGTGGTCTCGCGGTAGTCTTCGCCCAGGGTCTCCAGCTGGTCGCGGGCGCGCCGGTCCAGCTCATCAATCAGACACTGTTCGCGGTCCACCACCAGTTGTAGGGCGCGCATCGAGCGCTCCAGCGAGCGGCGCCGGAACTGGGCCTCCAGGTCGGCATAGAGGCGGTCATTGCGCTCGCGGATCTGCAGTCCGGTCTGGTGGCTACTGCGCGCCAGCAGGCGCAACTGACTTTCCAGCAGGCGCCCACCGCCCAGCAGCAGATGGTGCGCGGTGTCCCGCACCAGATAGGCAAGGGCGATAGCGGCGAGGCCCATCACCAGGGCGATAAGGGGCCACCAGGGCGACAGGGTCCAGGCGTGAATGACCGACATGCATACCTCCAGCCATCTCCAAGGGATGGTCTGGGGGCATTCTAGTCGCAGATGGGAGGGCGGACCTAATGAAACACCGACTATCTGGCTTAGTTATCAATTTCAATAACTTGGGAATATTTTTAGCGCTCGGGGACGACTGGGGCCGCGGCCCTGAGACGCACTCCGGCGCGAGGCCGCGGCATGTCGCGCTCACCCGAACACTGGCGGCCGGTGCTACAGGGCGGCCTCCACATCCATCCCCTCCTCGCGCATCCGCGCCAGTTTGTAGCGCAGGGTGCGCGGGCTGATGCCCAGGCGTTCCGCCGCTATTTTGCGGCTGCCGCCCGCGGCGCGCAGGGTGTCGACGATCACCTGGAACTCCCGGCGCTGCAGGTCGTCGCCCAGGCTGGCGGACTCGGCAACCGGCACGGTGGCAGGCGCAGCGCCAGCTGCTGATCCCGGCAGGGCATCCAGGCGCAGGTCGGCGCTGCCGATATGAGGCCCGTCGGCCATGATCAGCGCGCGCTGCACCACATTGTCGAGCTCGCGGACATTGCCGGGCCAGCGGTGGGCCAGCAGCGCGGCGCGGGCGCCGGCGTCGAAGCGGGCGGGGCTGCGCCCCATGCGCCGGGTGTGGGCGGTCAGCAACTGGTCTGCCAGAGGCAGGATATCCTCAGGCCGCTCGCGCAGCGGCGACCACTGCAGGGGAAACACGTTGAGTCGGTAGTAAAGGTCTTCGCGAAAGCGTCCGCCCTGCACCTCCTCGGCCAGTTCGCGGTTGCTGGTGGCGACCACCCGCACATCCAGGGCGATGGTGCGGCGCCCGCCCACCCGCTCCACTTCGCGCTCCTGCAGCACCCGCAGCAACTTGGCCTGCAGACCCAGGGGCATTTCCGAGACCTCGTCCAGCAACAGGGTGCCGCCGTTGGCCTGCTCGAATTTGCCGGGGGCACTCTGGTGTGCGCCGGTAAAGGCGCCGCGCTCGTGGCCGAACAGCAGCGCCTCCAGCATGTTGTCCGGTATCGCCGCACAGTTGATGGCGACAAACGGCCCCTCGGCGCGGGGCGACTGGCGGTGGACATAGCGCGCCAGCACCTCCTTGCCGGTGCCGGACTCGCCCAGTATCAGCACGGTGGAGTCGGTGGCGGCGACCCGCGCCGCCAGCTGCAGCAACTGCTGGCTGGCGCTGGACACCGCCACCGGGGTGCCGTCGTCGGCCCGCGCCCGGTTGTCGACATAGCGCCCCACCGCCTCCACCAGCAATTGCGGCTGGAACGGCTTGACCAGGTAGTCCACCGCGCCGCTGCGCATCGCCTCCACGGACTTCTCAATGGTCCCGAAGGCGGTGATCAGCAGCACCGGCAGCTGCGGGTGGCTGCTGCGCAACTGCCGCAGCAGCGCCAGCCCGTCCATGTCGCCCATGTTCACGTCGGACACCACCATGTCCACGGCGCGACGCTCCAGCAGCGCCAGGGCGTCCTCCGCGGAGCCCGCCTGTACCACCTGGTAGTCCGCCAGCTCCAGCGTGTCGGTCAGTGCCTCGCGCAGATCCGGATCGTCCTCCACCACCAGCACCGTCCCGCGAACGGGCTGCAGCGTATCCGCTATTGGCTTGTTCCTGGCCATCATGATTCGACTCCCCAGACCGGTAGATAAACGCTGGCGCAGCTGCCCGCACCGGGCGTTGAACGCAGGCTGAAATGGCCGCCGTGGGCGCGGGCCACGGCGCGCACCACACTGAGGCCCAGCCCGGTGCCCTGGGGCTTGGTGGTGACGAAGGGCTCTTCGAGGCGCGCCAGCAACTCGGGGGCTATGCCCGGGCCGTTGTCGGTCACCGCAAAGCACAGCTCATCGTCTTTGCGGGTGACCGAGATCTGCACACCCGGCGCGGGCGTGGCGGCCTGGATGGCGTTCATCACCAGGTTCATCAGTGCGCCCACCATGCTGTCGCGGTTGCAGTGCAGCTGGGCATCGGGACACTGCACCTCGAAGCTGACCTCCGCGGCGGCCGCTGCCACCGGCACTTCCATGGCCTGGCGCAGGGCGTCCAGCAGGGCGTCGACCCGCAGGGTATCGGTGAGCCTGAGATCGCCCTTGGCGAACACCAGCATATCGCGCACCTGCTGTTCCAGGTGCGTGAGCCGCGACAGGATCTTGCCGGCAAACCGC
>JAVEVZ010000209.1:0-5407 GCA_034004805.1 Spongiibacteraceae bacterium
GCCGTGCCCACCGCGCCGTGCATCAACAGGCTGCGCAGAAAAGCGCGAAAGGATTCGAGGTCGGAGCGATGCAGGTCGACGACTTCCGAGTCATCGCCGATCTCATGGGGCTGATCCAGTTTGCGACCCGATGCAACCCGGTGATAGACCCCGAAGAAACCCACCCCCACCGCAATCAGAACCGCGGTGACGGTCAGCGCATCGAGGAAGGCGCTGAGGAAGGCGGCGACCAGCGTAAACAGCAGCGACAGCAGTTTCTTCGAACGCACACCCAGCAGTATGCGGGTGAACAGAAACAGTAGCAGATCCTTCATGAAGTAGATGCCCGCCACCATAAACATCAGCAGCATGATGACTTCGAAGTTGCCGAGAGCTTCTTTGTAGACCGACGCCGGTGAGGCCATGCCGATAACGACCGCCTCAATGGCCAGCAGGCCTCCCGGCTGCAGCGGATAGCATTTCAGCGCCATCGCCAGCGTGAAAATAAATTCCGCGATCAGAACCCAGCCGGTGATGAAGGGACCCGCCAGCCACAGCAGAAGCGGGTTGATCACGAGGAAGGCCAGCAGCGTGATCTTGTACCAACGCGGGGCCTGGCCCAGGAAGTTACTGATGAACGCCTGGCTTAACGGCTGTGCCATACGAGGATTCCTTACGCGGGACTGAAGGACGGGGTAATCGTTTGAAATATAACTTGTTTTAGAAAATATGCCGGTTTTTTTTGGCCTTGCGTTGCAGCGGGTGAGCGCAGTGCCCGCCGGGAAACGCTACCCGGGCCACAAATCAGCGCCCTCGCAGCCGGCGCAATCCAATCCATATGCTATAAATTACAAGGATTTACGCCGGGTACTTTTGAAAAACTGTATTGCTTGGCACCGCGCTTGTCAGCGATGGCCGGAGCGCGGGCTGATTCTGCATATTCCAGCCGGGCTTCGCCCCGGCGCTGGTTTATCTGTTTGCGCCCGCACAGTTTTTCAGCATGCTCCCGGCCAGGTTTTTCGACCTCGGTTATCGTTCGGCTGCACTGGCACAACGGCAACCCATCAACGATCAAGGACACGACGTGGCACTGTATTACGAAGTCAATCGCGCCTCTCTCAAGCTGATCCGCGACCAGCTGGATGAAACCCTGGACCGTGCCGTGGCGGAGTTCGAGGTCTATACCAGTCACCCGGAAGGGCGCGCCGCAGGTGAGGCCAGCGCGGAAGCGCTCGACCAGGTGGCCGGCACCCTGCGGCTGGTGCAGCTTCCCAGTGCCGCTTTTCTCGCCGAGGAGATGGCCGCGGGTATCCGTTACCTGCTGAACCTGGAGAGCCAGCGCCAGCCGGTGCTGGAGGAGCTTGGCCAGAGCTTCTTTGTCTTGCCGCGCTATCTCGACTACGTGACCCGGCAGGGCCAGGCTTTGCCCATACTGATCGTCGATGTGCTCAATTCTCTGCGCGCCATCCGCCGCCAGCCCCTGAAGCCCGAGTGGGAATTCTTCGATGGCGAACTGCCGGTATTTGCCGCGCTGCCGGCCACCAATCAGGTGCCGGTGGACGCCGCTGCCATGCCGCGCTTCCATCATATGTATCAGGTCGGCCTGCTGGCAGTGATCCGCGGCGCGCGGCCCGGTCCCAACCTGAATCTGATGTTGCGAGCCCTGAGCCGCTTCGCCACCCAGTATTCGGCCTCCGGGGATGTGGTATGGCGCCTGGCGCAGGGCGTGGTCAGCGCGCTGGCCCACGACGGGCTGCGTATCACGTTCAGCCGCAAGCGATTGCTGGCGCAGATCGAACGCCTGATGCGGATCACTATCAAGGGTGAGCAGGACGACGCCCTGACCGCCAGCCTGCACAAGGACCTGGGCTTTCTGATCTGCCTGTCCAGCTGGCGCGACGCGCCGGTATCCGAGCTGCTGGAGGCGGCGGGGGCCAGTTCCATTCAGCCCGATGACAGTGAACTGGGCCGCCTGCAGTCGGCGATGAACGGGCCCGGCATCGAGGCCATCGACACCGTGGTCAAGCTGATTCGCGAGGAACTGCACGGCGCCAAGGATGTGCTGGAAGTCGGCGCCCAGACCGGCTCGGTGGGTGACGAGGACCTGAATAATCTGAAGCAGGTCATCCAGCGCGTGGTCGGCACCCTGAAGATCCTCAACCTGCCGGGGGTCGCCGAGCACCTGAAACAGCAGCTGGAGCGCATCCGGCAATGGCAGACCGCGCAGAGCAGCGGCAATGAGCTGCTTGAGGTGGCCGACGGCCTGCTGTTTGTAGAGGGTGCGCTGGGTGCGCTGCAGCGCAATGAGATGACTGCCCAGGACCTGCTGAATCTCGACGACATGGCGCGACGCCGGGTGATCGCCGGCAGTCAGCTCGCGGAGGCCGAAGCCCTGGTCATGAAGGAGTCCGAGGCGGGTATCGCACTGGTCAAACGCGCTATTACCGCCTATGTGGACTCCAACTTCGACAGCATTCATATCGCCAACGTGGCGGTCAGCCTCAATACCGTCCGCGGCGGCATGTTTATGCTGGGCCATCGGCGCGCCGCCGCCATACTCAAGAGCTGCATCGCGTTTATCGAGGCCCACACAGACCCCAGGAAGGCCAGCGACGGCGGCCAGCAGCACCAGCTGCTGGAGACCCTCGCCGACGCCCTGATCAGTCTCGAGTACTACCTCGGCGAGTTGCAAAGCGGGCAGGCGGTGGATGCCAAAATACTGGATGTGGCCGAGGAGAGCCTGGCTGCGCTGGGCTATGCTGTACCGGCGTAGCAACCCGGCAGGCTGCTGCAACCGACGGCGATACCGCCGTGGTCGGCGGGCACGCTCCACCGCTAACCTGTGCGCCATTTTCCCGGCCTGCTCAGCCTTGGAACAGACCTGATGACGGCTCTCTATACAGTTCTGGCAATCGTGTTCGGACTATTGGCGCTGATTGCGCTGTACCCCGCACTGCGCCTGTTGCTCAACCCGCACTGGATACTCGGCTTTCTGCGCGGGGTGGCGGGTGTCGTCCTGCTTGCGCTGGCAGTCGGCGTGGCGCTGGTCGGGCTGGATCTGTACAGCTACCGGGCGCTGCTTGACGAGCACCCGGTGGCCACCATCAGCTTCAAGCGGGAAGGGCTGCAGCGCTACCGGGTCAGCCTGCTCGAGACAGACGGCAGCGAGCGCGAGTTTGTGCTGGCCGGCGATCTCTGGCAACTGGATGTGCGCCTGATCAAGTGGCGCCCGGCCATCGCGGCACTGGGCGTCAAGCCGGGCTATCAGCTCGATCGCCTCAGCGGCCGCTACCTCACGCTGGAACAGGATCGCGCTGCTGAGCGCAGTGTCCATGCCCTGGGCCAGGCGCCGCTGGACTCCCTGACCACACTGTGGGAGCTGGGCCGCAAGCTGGAAGCCTGGCTGCCGCTGGTAGATGCCCGCTATGGCAGCGCGGTGTATCTGCCCATGAGTGACAACGCGCTCTACCAGATCAGCATCAACGCCAACGGGCTTATCAGCCGACCGATGAACGAGCCCGCGGAGGCCGCTGTGGCGGCCTGGTAGGCGCCTTGACTTGATTTCCCGCGGGCCCCACCATCCGCCGCCAGCCCCCCGGTGTATGGAGCCCGCATGCTCGAATTTCTGTATGAATACGGTCTGTTTCTGGCCAAAGCGGTCACCCTCGTTGTCGCGCTCGTGTTCGTCATCTCCATGATTGCCGCGGTCAGCATGCGCCGTGGCCGCACACAGGACGAACATATCGACGTCGAAAATATCAACGAAAAATTCGAAGACCTCGAAGAGACGCTCAAGGCGGCAGTGCTGGATGCCAGTGCCCTGAAGGCGGATCGCAAGGCGGTCAAGCGGCGCCATAAAGAGGAGGAGCGCAAGCGCAGGAAGGGCGAACACGCGCACAAGACGCGTCTCTATGTGCTGGGTTTCGAGGGCGACATTCAGGCCAGCGCGGTGGACGATCTGCGCGAGGAAATCACCGCAATACTGACCCTGGGGGAGCCCGGGGACGAAGTGCTGGTGGTGCTGGAGAGCACGGGAGGATTGGTGCACAGCTACGGCCTGGCGGCTGCCCAGTTGCAGCGTATCCGTGATCATGGCTTGGGCCTTACCGTCGCGGTCGATCAGGTCGCGGCCAGCGGTGGTTACATGATGGCCTGCATCGCCAACCACATCATCGCCGCGCCGTTTGCCGTGATCGGCTCAATAGGCGTCATTGCGCAGCTGCCCAATTTTCACAAACTGCTCAAGAAGCACGACGTCGATATCGAGCTGCACACCGCCGGCGAGTACAAGCGTACCCTCACGGTATTCGGTGAAAATACCGAGCCCGCGCGGCGCAAGTTCCAGGAAGAACTCAACGAAACCCATCTCCTGTTCAAGGCCCATGTCGCGGAGCACAGACCCGCGCTGAATATCGAGGAAATTGCGACGGGGGAGGTCTGGTACGGTTCCCGGGCACTGGACAAGCGCCTGGTCGACGAGCTGATAACCAGCGATGACTACCTGCTCAAGCGGCGCCACAGCCACGACATCTACCGCGTCAAGCGCGTGGTCAGGAAAAGCCTCCAGGAAAAGCTCGGCGTGCAGATAGGCGTCGGTATCGAGCGATTGATCAACCGCTGCTGGCAGCGCCTGACCGACAAGCCGCTGCCCTGAGCGGGGCCGTCGGCCAGTCGCTGTTCAGGGCGCGGGGGGCGGTGGCTTCTGGCTGGGGAAGGGCGAGAAGGTAGAGTAGTCTTCCATGCGTGCCGGGCCACCTTTGGCGCCTTCCCGTTGGGCGCGTCTGGCGTCCTGCATGAATTCGTAGCGGCGCCGGGTCGCCCATTCGGCATCGGCGTCGGTCTTGAGGATGCTGGGACGGATAAACACCATCAGGTTGCGTTTGTTGCGTGACTTGCTGGTGCCCGAGAACAGCTTGCCGATCAGTGGCAGGCTACCCAGTACCGGCACCTTCTCCACCACCTCGGTTTCCGCGTCATCAATCAGTCCACCCAGCACCAGAATCTGGTCGTCCTGGATCAGGGCCGTGGTGATGATCTCGCGCTTGTTGGTAATCAGGTCGGCGGCGATCGACTGGGACAGGGTCGGTGCGATGTTTTCCACTGTCTGTTTGATCTGCAGGGTGATCGCATCGCCGCGGTTGATGCGCGGGGTGACGACCAGTGTGGTGCCGATGTCCTGGCGCTCGATGGTGGTGAAGGGGTCGTCGGTGGAGGAGGCCGCGCTGGTGGCCTGGCCCGTGATAAAGGGCACGTTCTGGCCCACCAGCAGCGAGGCCTCTTCGTTGTCCAGCGCGACGATGGTGGGCGTCGACAGGATGTTCGCCTGGCTGGTCTGCTCCAGAGCGCGTATCGCCGCCTGCAGATTGCCGTTCTTGAAATAGCCCAGGGTGAAACCCTTGCCCGGCTGATAGCCGATGGGGTTGCCGGC
>JAVEVZ010000008.1:0-25907 GCA_034004805.1 Spongiibacteraceae bacterium
TGCGATGGTTTTCTCGCCGTAGGTCACTGGGGCGGTGATCTTCAGGCGGCCCCGCGGCACCAGCTGGAAATTGGTGATGGTGCGCTCGGCCTCCTCAAGACTGTCCAGCACCTGGCGGCAGTGCTGGTAGTAAAGCTGTCCGGTTTCAGTGACCGATACCTTGCGGGTGGTGCGGTAGAACAGCCGGGTCGACAGCCGCGCCTCCAGCGCGCTGACCTGGCGACTGACCTGGGCCGTGGAGATCCCCAGCCGCTTGCCCGCCTGGGTAAAACTTCCGGTCTCGGCAACCGCCACAAACTCGCTGACCCCTTCCCAGGCATACATACCCGCTTGCGCTCCGATAGATAAGAAAGCCCTGACAACCTGCTGTGCCAACCACCCGGCGATCGCACGCCGGCGCATCAGCGCCGCAAAAAGGCGGATACTGGGGGCCTACAAGCCTGATCGCACACAGGCCTATTGTTACCAGACAGAAAAGGTATTTTGTAATTCAGGTGGATTATAGCGATTGCGGTGGCAAGTATAATGGACCGTCGATTATTTTCTGACCGCATCCGCTTGTTTACTGACCACATCCACAACGCCGAGGGAGCGCCCTATGACCCAAACCATCAAATCCAAGGCCGCCATTGCCTGGGGCCCCAACCAGCCGCTGTCCATCGAAGAAGTGGACGTCATGCCGCCCCAGGCCGGGGAAGTGCGGGTGCGCATCGTCGCGACGGGGGTCTGCCACACCGACGCCTTTACCCTGTCCGGCGATGACCCCGAGGGCATCTTCCCCGCGATTCTGGGCCATGAAGGGGGCGGCATTGTCGAGTCGGTGGGGCCAGGCGTCACCAGCGTTGCGGTGGGCGATCACGTCATCCCGCTGTATACCCCCGAGTGCGGCGCGTGCAAGTTCTGCCTGTCGGGCAAGACCAACCTGTGCCAGAAGATACGCGAGACCCAGGGCAAGGGCCTGATGCCGGACGGCACCACGCGCTTCTCCAAGGACGGCAAGCCGATCTTCCACTACATGGGCTGCTCGACATTCTCCGAGTACACCGTGCTGCCGGAAATCGCGCTGGCCAAGGTGAACAAGGCGGCGCCCCTCGAAGAGGTCTGCCTGCTGGGCTGTGGCGTCACCACCGGCATGGGCGCGGTGATGAACACTGCCAAGGTCGAGGAAGGTGCCACGGTCGCCATTTTCGGCCTGGGCGGCATCGGCCTGTCGGCGGTCATCGGTGCGACCATGGCCAAGGCCGGGCGCATCATCGGCATCGATATCAACGAGAGCAAATTTGAGCTGGCCCGCAAGCTGGGCGCCACCGACTGCATCAACCCCAAAGACTACGACCGCCCCATCCAGGAGGTCATCGTCGAGCTCACCGATGGCGGCGTGGACTATTCCTTCGAGTGCATCGGCAACGTCAACGTGATGCGCTCGGCGTTGGAGTGCTGCCACAAGGGCTGGGGTGAGTCGGTGATTATCGGCGTCGCCGGCGCCGGCCAGGAAATATCCACCCGCCCCTTCCAGCTGGTGACCGGCCGCGTCTGGCGAGGCTCCGCCTTTGGCGGCGTCAAGGGCCGCTCGGAGCTGCCGGGTATCGTCGAGCGCTATCTGCAGGGCGAATTCAGGCTCGACGACTTCATCACCCACACCATGGGCCTGGAGCAGATCAACGAGGCGTTTGAGCTGATGCATGCCGGCAAGAGTATTCGCAGCGTCGTGCACTACGGCAGGTAAGCCCGGCGCACATTCGCCACCCGCCATGGATTATGGCGCGGTGGCCGCTTTTTAAGGGAGTGACACCATGAGTCTTGAAAATCTGAGCAGCAACAAACTGTTCGGTGGCTGGCACAAGCAGTACAACCACCGCTCCAGCAGCCTGAACTGCGACATGCGCTTCGCCATTTACCTTCCGCCCCGGGCCTCGGACGGCCACAAAGTCCCGGTGCTGTACTGGCTGTCGGGGCTGACCTGCACCGATGAGAACTTTATGCAGAAGGCGGGCGCCCAGCGCCTGGCCGCAGAGCTGGGTATCGCCATCGTCGCGCCCGACACCAGCCCGCGGGGCGACGATGTCGCCGATGACGAGGCCTATGACCTGGGCAAGGGTGCCGGCTTCTATGTCAACGCCACCCAGAGCCCCTGGAGCCGTCACTACCGCATGTACGACTACGTGCTCGACGAGCTGCCGCAACTGATCGAAGGCACCTTCCCGGTCACCGCCCAGCGCGCCATCAGCGGCCATTCCATGGGCGGCCACGGCGCCCTGGTGCTGGCACTGCGCAACCCGGAGCGCTACCGCTCGGTGTCGGCCTTCAGCCCCATCAGCAACCCGAGCAACTGCCCTTGGGGCAGGAAGGCCTTCACCGCCTACCTCGGCAAGGACAGCGCCAGCTGGGCCGAATACGACGCGAGCCTGCTGATGCGCAAGGCCAGCCGCTTTGTGCCGGCGCGGGTTGACCAGGGCGGGGACGACCAGTTTCTGGTCGAGCAGCTCAAGCCGGAGACGCTGGAGGCGGCAGCCAAAACCAGCGGCTACCCACTGCAGCTGAACCACCACGAAGGCTACGACCACAGCTATTACTTCATCGCCAGCTATATCGACGAGCACCTGCGCTTTCACGCCGGCCATCTCAAAGGCTAGCCATTCCGCGGGACTCGGCGATTCGCCGCCGGAGCGGAAATCCCGCGGGATCGACGGCGCCGGACGGGGGTTCCGCACTGCCGGGCCCCGCTGCGGCTTGACAGTCAGGGGGGGAGCCGGGAAAATGCGCAGCCCTCGGACCTGTGCCCAGGTCAGGATTTGGCAAGGTAGCTCAGCTGGTTAGAGCACAGCACTCATAATGCTGGGGTCCCCGGTTCGATTCCGGGCCTTGCTACCAAATACGACAGCCCGCCTCGCGCGGGCTTTTTGTTGGGCGGCATCTGACGCCGTTCAAACACCCCACCACCAGTCCGGACCTCGCGCGGCCCCGCAAGCGGGAACCCCCAGCGCACCGACACCGTTTGAACATATCAACGCCTGCTGGCCGCAAGCTGCCGCCCACGCCAAACAATGAAGGCGCCCGTAATCATGCTGAGCACACTGGCCGATATCAACTGGATCATCGTCGCCACTCACTTCGGTCACCTGCTTGCCGCTTATATCCTGGCGATTCCCATCGCGTGGAACCGTGAGCAGTCGGAGCGCAGCGCCGGCCTGCGCACCTTTCCCATCGTGGCACTGGCTTCCTGCGCCTTTATGCTGATCGCCATCGATGTGTTTGACGAGGCGGTCGCGCAGTCCCGGGTCTTCGAGGGCATCGTCACCGGTATCGGCTTTATCGGCGGTGGCGCCATCCTCAAGAACACCGACCGGGTGCGCGGGACAGCAACCGCAGCGAGCCTGTGGGGCACCGGCGCCATCGGTATCGCCGTCGCCTGGCAGCGACTGGAGATCGCGCTGGTGCTGTGCGTGCTGATCTTCTTAACGCTGTTCACCTTCCGGCATTTCAAGAAGCCGGAGGCGCGCGATTCCAGGGCGGGTTGATCTCGGGAAGCTAGTGCTTGAGCTCGCTGGCAGGTTCCAGTAACCAGAGCTGCCGCTCAGGAGGAGACCAGGCGCGCTGCGGCGCTGATCGCTCCGTCGCAGCGCGGGCGCTGTTGCGCGGGGGCACGGGCGCCGGTTTGCGCGCGCGGAGCATGCCGTCCAGGTACTGCTGAAGCAGGCGCTGCTCGCGATCCAACGCGCTCACATCAATCGCAGCCTCCTCGCTCGGCGCCGTCTGCGCCTCGGGTTGATCCGCTGTCTGTGGATCCGGTACGTGGCTCCGGGCATCGATCCCGGCACCGACCGGCCCCCGGACCTGGTGCGCGGTTTCCGCGGCAGCCGGTGTCGGGGTTATTGGTGCTGGGCTGGACGCTGCGGGCAGTTCAGGCACCGCGCCGGCAGGACGCAGATGGCCGCGGACATCCAGCCACGCACCCAGCGCGAAAGCATCCAGCGCAGCCTTGTCCACCAGCGAGCGCAGGCCACGCGCGGATGGCGTATAGCTCACGCTCAGTTCTGCCGCCACAGGCAGCGGATCGCGCAGCACCAGATGGATGGCGGCACACCCCGGCCGTCCGGGCATCGGCGACTGCAACCAAGCGTTGCGCAACCTCAGGGGGCTGCCATTGGCCAGTATGCGGAAATCCGCCGGATTGGGTTGTCGGGTGTTGTCCAGCCGGTGGTCACAGACCACACACAGGGTCTGGCCATCCGCACTGATCTCAGAGACACGCGCCGTCGAAGACGGCTCGCAGGCATTCGGTGTCGATCGGCTCACTATGATGGTCCCGGGGCACTAATCAAAAAGCAGCGGTTGTCTGTCGATTTATGGGTTATGGCTTGTGGGCTATCCATAGCTCATTCATAACTTATCCATGGCCTATCCATAACCTGAGCATGCGATGACCGATCTACGACAGCTGGCTTCTTCTATTTATTGTCTTTTTACGTTGCTCGACTGCCTGCGCCACGTCCTGGTCATGCTTGCTACGCCAGCCCCACGAGGAACCTGCCTACAGCCGTCGGGACAGTTGCTGGGCGCTACTATAACCGCACAACGGCCTCGCGCCTAGAGAACCCCTGAAGATCGACCGCACCCGATACACGTTGACGCCCGCGCACAGGCCGGCGCTATACTCGACAGCCGAATCCCCAAGCGTACTGAGGTATTCATCATGTCTTTTCAAATCCCGCTATCAACCGGCTCCCACGCCCTGCGCAATCAAAGCCGTACGACCTTCTTAATAGCTCTTCTGTCGCTCTCCGCAGCGTCACTCGCCGCCGCAACGGAAGTCCGCGTCGAATTGAGTGGCGCACAGGAAGTGCCTGTCGTCGAAACTCAGGCCAAGGGCAAAGCTACGCTGAAAGTCGACGCAGATGGGACTATCCGTGGCGTCGTCACTACCAGCAACGTGGACGGCACAATGGCCCATATCCACCAGGCACCGGCCGGCCAAAATGGCGGTGTCGTCGTTCCACTGCAGAAGGCCGAAGACGGTGACTGGACAGTGCCGGACAATGCGCAACTGAACGCCGAGCAAATGCAACAACTTCAGGCCGGCAACCTGTATATCAATGTCCACAGCGCGGCACACCCCGGCGGCGAAATCCGCGGTCAGATAGAACCATAACTGCACGCCAGACAATTTACCCGGGACAGACTTGACGCATGGAAGCGGCTTCGCGCGGCGCCCGGGTTGTGTGAGGCTGTGATCCGATTGTGGACGCCCCACACCGGCGACCACGGTCGATGTGTGCCGCGCGCACTCATTGGCCACAGCACCTATCGACCGACGCTCAACCTTTGTCGCGCCCAAGCCTCTCCGCAAAGAGGCGTGGATGCTTCAGTGCCTGTTTTTGAGCGCGCATGAAGTAGAGAGCTCAAAGCTGCTGTACGCGTATCACAGCTCCATCGTCGGCGTGCTCCAACAGCAGACGGCGCACACGATCCTGCCAGAGCTCGCCAAACTGGAGGCGCTCTGCAGCATCAGCTCGCCCCTGTCGCGCTGCAGCCATCAAGTTGCGCATAGAAGGATCGGGAGGAACGGTGCTTGCGTCAAACTGCACCTCCACCGTTTGACCATTATCGTTACGACGCAGGCGCACACCGTTCACTCCGGGCTCTGCGTAATGCAACAGATTGTTGCGCGCATAGGGCTCGCCCAGCCCTTTGAAACCACCATCACCTGCAGCGCCGGTGATCAGGGTCATGACCTGCCCAATAACACCACTCACGCCATGGTCCTCGGGCTCCGGCAGGTAAACGCTGATGTGGCCACGCTGTGGAAGCGCTTCGGGAAACAGCGCCCGCAGCCCTGCACGCGCGCTGAGCCACGCGCCCGCGACGGTCGGGCAGGAGTGGCCCGCCAGTCGAACAGCATCAGCGTAATGGTATTCAATAACGCCATCGGAACTGGTGCCGAGCAATTGCGCCAGCGCATCATGCATCCGCAGTGCCGGCACCTGGTCAAAAAACGCTGGAAAGTTCATCTCAAGCCACCATAAGAAGATTGATCACAATGGCATCAAGGTTACGCTGAAGGTAGACAATATCAACCGCGCAATGGATGCGCCGGTACAACCGTGACCGCCTTCTGGAGCCCATCGAATCAATACCGGTGGCGGATAGAAATCCTACGCAAAAATTAATAGCTTTTTCGATTATAAAATTCCATACATTATTTTTGCTAAAGCACTGTCACTAAGACCCAGCATCTTCTCTATAGGCTGTGGTTAGATGGCGCGTCAGTTATTGTAGCAATGTCCGCTACGATAAGGATGAGCGCTCCGGTATGGAGCCATTTCGGCCAAAGGCGCTCCATGAGTTGTGCAAGTCGTCCGCCACTTGGAAAATGTATAGCGGTCCGCACGCGCAGGTGATGAACAGGCAGCCCCCTGAGCAAGTCTCTGGCCTCGCCGGGCGTGTGCCAGCGAGCACCGCGATAGGCTCCGCGACCACCGTTTCTGCCTTTCTGGAACCATAGAAGGCTGCGACGATTCAGGAGGCCGATGGCTATCCGGCGGCGCCCGACCCGCAGCATTTCGCGGACAGCGACACGTTCTTTTTCAATAAAGCACAGTGCCGCGATTGACACGACGAGATCAAAGCTGGCGGCGTCGTACGGTAAAGCACGCGCGTCAGCGACCTCGTAGGCAACCTTGGCCGTATTCCGTCGGCGCGCGTAGTCGACCCGAGCCGGGTTGATATCGACACCCGTGACGGGCCCTTCAATCGCTAAAGCAAGGGCGCGCGTGAAGAAACCAGTGCCACAACCAACATCGAGCAGCGACTCCTCAGGGCGAGGTTTCAGCTCTCCGAGGAGCAGAGCAAGCTCGCGCCGCCCAATCCATCGGCCGCGCGGCGTCTCGTACCATTGATCGTAGGCCTCTGCGTCCATGACGTCCTCTCAAGCCATCTAATGCTTTTGGAAGGGGTTGCATTGTGGCTAAGCCTCGCTTTATCCAGACCCACTTGCCAAACTTGTTATACGCTTTTTAATCGACATACTTTTCGATTTCATCCCATACCACCTTCGATAGGTGTGGAGATACCGGAGCCGGATCAATTATTAGCAGGCCGCTTTTTATGATTTCTTTGGGAAGCTGCCACAACCCATGACGCTTCGCCACTATTACACGGCGTCTCTGCTTGGCTAATGGCAGCACACTTTCCAGAAGCCACGATCTTGAAAAACTAACTGAAGGGAGCCGTTTTATCATTTTTTTGTTTTCTGGCTCTTGGCTTATTTTAATACTTCGATATGCGCATGCGTTAACGATGGCTGCCTGTCCATTTAATAATAGTTTTGAGTAATTAATATGTGAGTAGTAAGGTGCAACTTCAGACCAGTCGGCTTTGTCTGGTAAAGAAAGCCGCTCCAAATATTTATTCTCTGCACCCTCTGCCCCGAACTCTTGGGGCGTTGCAACAGAATCGTATCCTCCGTTGGCGGCGAGAATTATAACTTTTGCTTCATTGATATTCCCTACAAATGCAGGCGGCGGAAAGTCTAAGTTAAATGAATGATTCTGCGTAGAAAGCAGCCCATAATCGTCAGGATGTACCCACCTTCTATCCTGAGTCATTTCTAGTCTTTCCCAATATTTCGACAAGTCATGAATATTCATAGTTTGATTTTTTTCACGCTCCCTGCCTGTAGCGTTGTGTTAATACGCGAGAAATTATCCGTGTTCGATATAAAACACAGCCCCAGAAGCAATTGATGCGGGAGAAGTTATCCTATATAGCGCAGCCTTCTCTACCGTCAAAATGCGCATGCGCGTTTATTGAATACGGGCTTCTATTATCTTCGCTCGCCAATCTGCACAGCATTAATTCGAAGCCACTTCTGCATCGGCGCTGCCGATAAACGCGGATACGATGCGCGCTTGTCCTGAAGCGGGGCTGGCCAATCGTGAATACGCTGTATGCCCATACATAAAAAGCAGCTACCCCCATAGGCAATCCCAGGCTTGAACGGCTGGCGAGCCGCGGGAAAGGGGCGTCTCTACCGAAGCGGATACCGGCTACACTGCTTCCCATTCAGTAAGGAGCCGACTGACAAACAAGCCTATGCAGATTCTGGTTATTGAAGACGACAGCGAGATGCGCGACTACCTGATCACCGGCCTGTCCCAGGCGGGGCATGAGGTGGTGGGCTGTGCCGACGGTGGTGAGGGGCTGGCGCTGGCGCTGGAGGGCCGGTTTGAGGTGTTGGTGCTGGACCGCATGCTGCCCACCCTGGATGGCCTGGCCATCCTGCGCGAGTTGCGCAGCCAGGGGCATACGGTGCCGGTGTTGATGCTGAGTGCGCTGGGGGATGTGGACCACCGGGTGGAGGGGCTGAGGGACGGGGCGGATGACTATCTTGCCAAGCCGTTTTCCCTGGTGGAGCTCAAGGCCCGGGTCGACGCGCTGGCGCGGCGCCAGGCCCGGCCCGTGGAGACCCTGGTGCTGCAGGTCGGCGACCTCAGTCTGGATCTGATCAGCCACCGCGCCCGGCGCGCCGAGCAGGACATCGAGCTGTGGCCGGTGGAATACCGCCTGCTGGAGTACCTGATGCGCAACGCCGGGCAGGTGGTGACCCGCGGCATGCTGCTGGAAAACGTCTGGAACCTGAGCTTTGACCCGCAGACCAATGTGGTCGAAGTGCATATGAGCCGCCTGCGAGGCAAGGTCGATAAAGAGTTCGAGAACAAGCTGATTCACACGGTGCGCGGTGAAGGCTATGTCATTCGCGCGCCTTGAGCGGGTCTGGCGCTCTTCTACCCTGCGCCTGACCCTGCTCACCACGGCACTGATCTGGTTCACCTGCGCGACGCTGGTGCTGGTGCTGCATCATCTGCTGGTCGAAGCCCTGGTGGAGTATGCCGAACAGGACATCGACGCCCTGGTCGATGAGCGCCTGGCAACCTGGAACCAGATCCGCGGCTGGGAGCCCAGCGTCAGCGACTGGCTTTACCGCAAGTTGTCGGCGGAAATTGCCGTCCTTAACGATTGCGTGGCGCTGCGCTACGCAGATGGCGAACGCGCGCTGGGCAATTTCAACGAAGACGACGTAGCACTGTGGATGTCCTCCGGCCATCAGGTGGTGAAGTTCGGTGGCGGAGCCTGGCAGCGCGAGCGCGGCGACAACCCCGAGGTCTGCCTGGTCAAGGATTACCCGCTGGCCGACGGCGGCCGGCTCAGCTACGGCATCGGCTTCGACAGTGAACTGGCCAATATTCTGCGCCTGCGCCAGCTGCGCTACTGGGGGCTGCTGATCGTGGGCATTGTTGCGCTTAGCATCGGCTGGGTAGTGAGTTACCGCGCCTACAAAGGTATACAGCGCATCAACCGGGTCTGCGATCAGGTGGCCAGCGGCAACCTGGCCCTGCGCATTGCGCCCAGCGGCCGCGATGACGACTTCGATCACCTGTCACTGGCCATCAACCACATGCTGGACCAGATTGCGCAGCTGATGCTCGGGGTCAAGCAGGTTTCCGACGCCATCGCCCATGACTTGAAAACGCCTCTCGCGCGGCTGCGGGGGCGCCTCGAGCTGCTGCTGGAACAACCGGAGCGCGACGACGCCAGCATCCACGCGGTGATCGCCGAAACCGACCGCATCCTCGCTGCCTTCAACGCGCTGCTGCGCATCTCCCAGCTGGAACAGGGCTCCCAGCGCCAGGCCTTCAAGGCCTTTGATATGCGCGACGTGGTCGACCGCGCCCTGGACCTCTACGCGCTGGTGCTGGAAGATCGCGCCGTGGCGCTGGTGCTGGAACTGACTGGCGAGGCCTGTCCCGTCTACGGCGACCCGGAGCTGTGGTTGCAGGCGCTGTGTAACCTGATCGATAACGCCGCCAAATATACGCCGGGCGGCGGCCGCGTAACCCTGCGGCTGGGCTGCGACGACGAGCAGGTCCGCTTCAGCATCGAGGACAGCGGCCCCGGCATCCCCCCCGCCGAGCAGCACAAGGTGTTTGAGCGTTTCTACCGCATGGAGCGCCACCGCAGTCTCACCGGCACCGGCCTGGGTTTGAGTCTGGTGAGCGCGGTGTGCAAACTGCACCATGCCGAGATCGCGCTGGAAAACCGACCCGGTCTGTGGGTTGAGGTCCGCCTCCGCAGACACCATGCCTAGCAGCCTGCGGTGGTCACTCCTCACCCATACCGATACTGTACAAATAACCAGCACACACCTATACTGCGAGCCAGATTCAACCGGGGGCACCGCCATGGTCAGCCACTTCTTCGCCTACATCAGCAAGCTGCGCTGGATTACCCGCTGGGGCCTGAAGCGCAACAGCATTCACGAAAACGTCATGGAGCACAGCTGGGAGGTGGCCACCATCGCCCACGGCCTGGCACTGATACGCAACCGGCTCTACGGCGGCGCGGTCGACGCCAATGCGGTGGCCACGGCGGCGCTGTACCACGACTGTTCCGAAGTCATCACCGGCGACCTGCCCTCCCCGGTCAAGTACCACTCCCCCGCCCTGCAGAGCGCCTACAAATCCATTGAGCACGCCGCCGAGCAGGAGCTGGTCGCCCTGCTGCCCGAAGCCCTGCGCGCGGACTTTGCCGCGGTGATGCTGGAGGAGAGCCTGCCCCGGGAACATCGCCAGCTGATCAAGGCCGCCGATACCATTGCTGCGTTCCTGAAATGCCAGGCCGAGGTGGACGCCGGCAACCGCGAATTCGCCAAGGCTGCCGAGCAGATCCGCGAACGCCTCGCCAACTTCCCGCTGCCCGAGGTCCAGTACTTCATGGCCCATTTCGCACCCGCCTACGAACTGACCCTCGACGAACTGCTGGTGCGCCGGGACGGCAACTCCGGCATCGCCGACAGTGAGCGGGCATTGATGGCGGTGAAATAGGGCGGGACGGGAGACGTCTGACACTTTGGGCAGTGGCGCGGGTCAGTGCGAACCTCACCACGCGCTACACCCCAGATCAAAGGCAGCGGTTTAGCCTGTTGCGTTAAGCGTCAGACGTCAGACGTCAGACGCTTTGGGCAGTGGTAAACTGCCCGCCATGACCGAGCGCGATACCCTCTATCACCAGCCCCTTGATGCCATCGCCGGCTTTCGTTTCGACGAGCAGGTGGCGCGGGTGTTTCCGGACATGATCCAGCGCTCGGTGCCGGGCTACAGCACCATCATCGCCATGACCGGCGTATTGGCCGAGCGCTATGCCAGGCCCGGCTCGCACTGCTACGACCTGGGCTGCTCGCTGGGAGCCAGCACCCTGGCGATGCGCCAGCAACTGGCGGGCCGCGACTGCCGCATCATCGCAGTGGACAATTCCCCCGCCATGCTGGAGCGCTGTCGCGCACTGGTGGACAGCGACCCGAACGCCACACCCGTGGAACTGGTCTGCGGCGATATCGCCGACACGCCCATCGACAATGCCTCGGTCGTAGTACTGAATTTCACCCTGCAGTTCGTGCCCCTGGCCTGCCGCGCCGCGCTGCTGGAGCGGATTGCCCGCGGCATGCTGCCTGGCGGCGTGCTGGTGCTGTCGGAAAAAATCCGTTTCGACGACCCGCACCTGGACGCCCTCAATATTGACCTGCACCACAGCTTTAAACGCGCCAACGGCTACAGCGATCTGGAAATCAGCCAGAAGCGCAGTGCGCTGGACAATGTGCTGGTGCCGGAAACCCTGGCCTGTCACCAACAACGCCTGCGCGACGCCGGCTTTCAAAGCGTCGATGTCTGGTTCCAGTGCTTCAATTTCGCGTCACTGGTGGCGATCCGGTGATCGACTGGCAGGCCTTCGTGAACGGGCTGGCAACGGAGCCGGGGCTGGCCGGCTGGTGCGACACGCTCCCCGAACAGATCCACCGCAGTCTGGATGTACAGCGCTGTGGTGACCTGCCGCGCTGGCAGGCTGCGCTGGACGCCCTGCCTGATTACCCGGTCAGCCACTGTGACCTCAACGCCGATACCGTTGCGGTCCACAGCGCGGCCACCGTGGCTACGTCGCAGCAGGCGGCACTGCGCCAAACACTCCAGGTACTGCATCCCTGGCGCAAGGGCCCCTTCGATCTGTTTGGTGTGCGCATCGACACCGAATGGCGCTCGGACTGGAAATGGCAGCGCCTCACGCCGCATATCAGTCCGCTGCAAAACCGGCTGGTACTGGATGTCGGCTGTGGCAGTGGCTACCACTGCTGGCGCATGCGCGGCGCCGGCGCCCGGCGCGTGGTGGGCATCGACCCCGGCCTGCTGTCGGTGATGCAGTTCCAGGCCCTGCAGCGCTATATCGGCGACCACCGCGTGGGCGTGCTGCCCCTGCGCATGGAGGACCTGCCCCCGCGACTCGGTTGCTTCGACACGGTGTTCTCCATGGGCGTGCTCTACCACCGCCGCTCGCCCTTCGACCACCTGCAGGAATTGAAGGATGCGTTGCGCCCGGGCGGTGAACTGGTGCTGGAAACCCTGGTAGTGGACGGCGACGCCACCACCGTGCTGGTGCCCGAGGGCCGCTATGCGCGCATGCGCAACGTCTGGTGCCTGCCCAGTGTCGCGGCGCTGCTGGTGTGGATGAAAAAGCTGGGGCTGCGGAATGCGCGCTGCGTCGACGTCGCGGTCACCGGCAGCGACGAACAGCGCAGTACCGAGTGGATGCGCTTCCAGTCACTGGCCGATAGCCTGAACCCCGACGACCCGCGCAAAACCCTGGAGGGCTACCCGGCGCCCACCCGCGCAGTGCTGATCGCGCAGACCTGACGGCGCGCGGTTCCCGCCCAACACCGCAGGCGGTTTTCCGGCAGCCCGCCAGGGCTGTCAGGACGGCTTGGCGCCGAACACCACCCGGAATACGTCGCTGTAGGTCTCGGCAAACTCCGCGCGCAAACCCTTGCGGATGTAATCGGGCAGCTCGTCAAAGTCGTTGCGGTTGGCCTCGGGCAGCACCACTTCCTTGATGCCCGCGCGCTTGGCGGCAATGACTTTTTCACGGATGCCGCCCACCGGCAGCACCTGCCCCGTCAGGGTCAGTTCGCCGGTCATGGCGATGGCCCGCGGCACGCGCTTGTTGAGTGCCATGGAGATCAACGCCGTGGCCATGGTGACGCCGGCACTGGGGCCGTCCTTGGGCGTCGCGCCCTCCGGCACATGCAGATGCACCATGGACTCGTCGAAGAAGCGCGGGTCGGCACCGTACTTCTGGAGGCTGCCCATCACGTAGCTGTAGGCGATCTCCGCCGACTCCTTCATGACATCGCCCAGCTTGCCGGTGAGCTTGAAGCCACGATTGAGGGTGTGAATGCGCGAACACTCCACCGGCAGCGTAGTGCCACCCAGGGCGGTCCACGCCAGTCCCATGACCACGCCGACACCCCGGCGCGCGGTCTCCTTGCGGAACACCGGCTTGCCCAGGTACTCCTCCACCTCGGCCTTGCCGACCCGTAATTTCAGCTTGGGATCCTCCAGCAGTTTCACCGCGCTCTTGCGCACGATGCGGCCCAGCTGCTTTTCGAGGTTGCGCACCCCCGCCTCGCGGGCGTAGCCGTCGATCACCGCCCGCAGCGCGCTGTCGCTGATGCGCAGACGGCTCTTGCTGATACCGGTGCGCTCCAGCAGCCGCGGCCACAGGTGGTTCCTGGCGATCGCGAGCTTTTCCTCGCTCAGGTAACCGGACAGGCGGATGGTCTCCATGCGGTCCAGCAGCGGCCCGGGAATACTGTCCAGCTGGTTCGCCGTGCAGATAAACAGCACCTTGGACAGGTCCAGGCGCAGGTCCAGGTAGTGGTCGAGAAATTCGCTGTTCTGCTCGGGGTCCAGCACTTCCAGCAGGGCCGAGGCCGGATCGCCCTGGTAGCTGGCGCCGATCTTGTCGATTTCGTCCAGCATGATCACCGGGTTGGCGACCTCCACATCCTTGAGGGCCTGTACCAGCTTGCCGGGCATCGCGCCGATATAGGTGCGGCGGTGGCCCTTGATCTCCGCCTCGTCGCGCATGCCGCCAAGGCTGAAGCGGTAGAATTTGCGGCCGACCGCCTCGGCGATGGAGCGGCCTATCGAGGTCTTGCCGGTGCCAGGGGGGCCAACCAGCAACAGGATAGAGCCGGAAATTTCCCCGCGGAATTTTGCGACAGCGAGAAATTCGGTGATGCGTTCCTTGACGTCGTCGAGACCGTCGTGGTGGCGGTCCAGCACCTTGCGCGCATGCGACAGATCCAACTGGTCGTCGGAGTGCACGCCCCAGGGCATGGCTGTGGCCCAGTCGAGATAATTGCGGGTGACCGCGTACTCCGGCGAGCCGGTCTCAAGCATGGCGAGCTTCTGCAGCTCTTCGTCGATTTTCTTTTGCGCCTGGGCCGGCACCTGCTTGCCTTCCAGGCGCTGCTGGAATTCATCGGCATCCGCCGTGCGGTCGTCCTTGGAGATGCCCAGTTCCTGCTGAATGACCTTGAGCTGTTCGCGCAGGAAAAACTCCCGCTGGCGCTCACTGATCTGCTCGTTGACCTGCTCGCTGATGCGCCCCTGCATGCGCGCCAGCTCGATCTCCTTCTTGAGCAGCACCAGCACTTTTTCCATGCGCGGCAGTAAAGGCAGCGTATCCAGTACCTCCTGCAGCACATCGCCCTTGGCGGTGGTCAGCGCTGCGGCGAAGTCCGTCAGCGGCCCTGGCTGATCGGGACTGAAGCGGGTCAGATACTGCTTGAGTTCTTCGCTGTAAAGGGGGTTGAGCGGCAACAGCTCCTTGATCGCGCCGATCAGGGCCATGGCGTAGGCGCGGATCTCGTCGGTCTCGCGCTCGCCGCGGTTGTCGGGATAATCCACTTCCACCAGGTAGGGCGGCTTGCGACTCAGCCAGCGCCGGATGCGGAAGCGCTTGAGCCCCTGTACCAGAAGCTGCACGTTCTGCTCGTCGACCCGCGCCTGATGCAGGCGCACCGTACAACCGATAACCGGCAGCTGGTCGGGCTTCAGCTCGCCGGGATCCTGATCGCCGCAATACAGCAGCCCCATGACCGGGCGCTCGGTCCGGTGTATGCGCTCCAGCGTCTCCCGCCAGGGCTCGAGATTGAGCACGATAGGCTGTATCTGCGCAGGAAAAAACGGGCGCCCGGGCACCGGCAGCAGGTAGAGGGTGCCGGGCAGGTTGTCGTCGGGAATGATCAGGCTGGTGCCGCTGGCGCCTGTCGACTCGCCGTCGGAGCTTGCGGCGTTGCCGGCGCTATCCAGATTCAGGGATTCGTTATCAGACATGAGCCCTTCCGCTACAACGGTGGCCGACGGAGAGCGCCGGCCTGCTGATCAACAGATGTGGGGGCCGGTTTTGCGCAATTCAAGTCGGAGGCCGCTGCCCGCCGCAGAGGATATCTGTGACCAGCTCGGTATCCATGTATTCCTTGAGGCGCAACAGTCTGCCGTCACGGAACTCCAGCAGAAAATGGTAGATATTGTGGTAGTGGCGGCCCGACACGTGGTCGCCGTGGCTCTCGGCCTCTACCGCCACTCGCTCGCCCTCTGCGGTCATGGCATTGATCGTAAAACGGATGCCCTTGGGGAAGGCGTCGAATATCGCCCTCGCGCCGGCGGCGATCTGCACGAGGTCCAGGGTGCCGCTGATCAGTGTGCGGCCGGAGGTCCAGCAGGTGGCATCCGGTGCATACATGCCCAGCATGGTCTCGATATCGCCGGCGCTCAGTGCGGCAAAAAATGCCTCCGCCCGCTGCTTGTTGTCCTGTTCCAGTGACATCATCAGTCTCCACAGCACGCGCTTTCGTCAGTCGAAGCGCCTGCCATGGGTTCTACCAGAAACCCGGGCGGCTCACCAGAAGCGTCCAGCTGGCAGCTGGCGCCTGGTATACGCCAGCGATCTAACGATCCGGACCGCCCTGGGAAGATGCCGGCTCGCGGCCGGCATCCGTGCTGTCCTGTTCAGCGGTCTGCGGCGACGCCGCTGCGACGCGGGCTGCATAGCTGTAGTCGATAACCACGCGCTGCCCCTGGCCCTGACTGTTCAGCAGGTTTGACACGCCGCGATAGCGCAGCAGACGGCGTTCGTCGTCGTACACCAGTTCGATGGGCGCGCCCAGCCAGCGCACCAGAAAATTATCCGGCTGCGTGACAAAGGTATAGCGCCCGCCGTGTTCGCCGCTGGGCGCAGCTTCGCGCTCAATACGCATGCGCACCGTGGTCAGACGGTCGGGCAGCGCGAAATCGAAAACCCGGCGCTGGCCGCTCACCAGAGCAGCCCAGTTTTCGCGCACAAAACCATCGAACCCGGAGCTGATGACCAGCGGCGCCGTAAACCCGACCTGCGCCGCCTGCCCGCCACTGAACAGCACCAGCGCGCCGCCCTCCCAGCGCGCGCCCTGGGTCAGGTCGTTGCGCAGATCCTTTTGCGTGTAGGCGGGACTGGTGGTGGAGTAGCTGTAGTCGAGACTGTTGGTTGCGATCAGCCGTCCCTGCGCGTCGCGGTATTCGATGTGACGCGAGTCGGGGCCCACCTGGTGCTGTTCGCGGTACAAGACTTCGCCGCCCGACACATCGCGGGCCACGCCGACCGCATCTACCGCCATCACATTCGCAGCCGGCAGACAGAACAGCACAAGCCGGGCCAGCAGCAACGATCCAGCCCCGACAGAACGCGCACTCATTCCGGCCTCCGGCGCACCCAGGCGACCAGCGCGGGGAGCCACAGCGCCCAGACGATCGCCATGGCAAGCAGGGCATGCAGTGGCTGCCAGCCAAAACTGCCAGCACCCAGCCGGATACCCGCCCAGTAGGACAGCGGGCCGCCCACCGCGCCCACCGCCGCCGCCAGCCACAGACTGCGGCCCAGCCAGCGTAGGGCATGGTTGAGGGTGCTGAGGAAAACCAGCCACAGGACCGCGAGCCACGCCGGCAGGCCCAGAACCAAAGCGCCGTTAAAGCGTATCGCGCCGAGCTGTGAGAGCAGCATGTCCAGACCCAGGCCCAGCACGGCAGCGCCCGCCATAAACCGCCACTCCGCGCCGCTCCTCGATACCCAGAACCAGTGTCCCGCCAGCGCCAACAGGCCTGCCGACAACGCTCCCGGATTGCCGCCCAGCACCGAGGCCAGCCAGCCGAACTGGAACAGGCACGCGTTGACGATATCGCGAGTGCGCATAAACCCGGTTACAGCCTGCCGAGGGCAGGTTCGAGCCGACAGCGTGGCTTGGCGAGCAGCACCTGCACTGTGCCGATGCTGCGCTCGCGGAAGCCACCCTCGCAATAGCACAGGTAGAACTGCCACATGCGAATAAAGATGTCATCGAAACCCTGCGCCCTGACCGCGTCCAGCCGCGCCATAAAACGCTCGTGCCAGGCGCGCAGAGTGCGCGCATAGTGCAGACCGATATCATCCAGGGCGACGATGGTGAGATCGGTATCGCGCGCCACATGCCGGCTGATCACCTCAACCGACGGCAGGCTGCCGCCCGGAAAGATATAGCGCTGAATAAAGTCCACCGAGTGACGCGCCGCTTCGTAGCGCTGGTCGGCAATGGTGATCGCCTGGATCAGCATCAGGCCATCGGGTTTCAGCAGCGCGGCGCAGCGCTGGAAATAGCTGCGGTAATACGCGTGGCCCACGGCTTCGATCATTTCCACCGACACCAGCTTGTCATAGGAGCCGGTCAGATCGCGGTAGTCCTGCAACAGCACCGTGACGCGATCCCGCAGACCCTGCTCGGCGACCCGGGCGCTCGCGTACTCGAATTGTTCGCGGGAAATCGTGGTAGTGGTCACCCGGCAGCCATAATGCCGGGCCGCGTAAATGGCCAGGCCGCCCCAGCCGGTGCCGATTTCCAGCAGGTGGTCTGACGGCGACAACTGCAGGCGCTGGCAGATGCGCTCCAGCTTGGCGGTGGAGGCGTCTTCGAGGCTGGCGTTCTCACTGGGAAAAATAGCCGACGAATACATCATCCTGCGGTCGAGAAACAACGCAAAAAATTCATTGCCCAGATCGTAGTGGGCACTGATATTGGCGCGGGAGCCTTGCCGTGAGTTGCGGCGCGCGAGGTGAAACCACTGCAGGGCGACTTTGCCTGCGCGCACAAAGGCGGTGCGCAGCCCAAACCCGCGGCGACCATCCATGCTGTCCAATGTCGCCATATTGAGCACCAGCACGCGTATCACCGCGGTCAGATCCGGCGAACTCCAGGCGCCCAGCATATAGGCCTCACCGGCGCCCAC
The DNA here is from genome assembly GCA_034004805.1 of Spongiibacteraceae bacterium. Taxonomy (GTDB): domain Bacteria; phylum Pseudomonadota; class Gammaproteobacteria; order Pseudomonadales; family CAMLJR01; genus JAVEVZ01. The sequence goes on from JAVEVZ010000008.1 coordinate 18,183, forward strand.
CGAGCCGCGCAGCAGGATGTCGCGCCACGCTGACGGGTGTTGCACCGAGATATGGGCCACCGGTGTCGCGTCCGCCGCGACGTCGCCAAACAAATGAACCTCACCCTGCTCCTCGACACTCAGTCGGCCATGCTGAATGCCGCTCAATACGCCCAATACCAGGCGCCTGGCCAAACGGTCCATCAACGATGGCGCCAGCTCGCGCTCCGCCTTGGTCTCCATAATGCTGGTTGCCTTCACCATCAGTTCCTCTTCCCACGGCGCCCGCTGGCACCATCGTTATCAATAGAATCGGGGGCAGCGTTGGACCCGTCCGCGCGCCCCGGGTGGTCGTGTACTGGCACACCCTTTAGCCACAGGCGCAGGGCCTGCCAGTAAATCGCGGCGATGACCTTCACCGTCATCAGCGGAAAGCCCAGCAGCACGCCCAGCAAACTGCCCCGGGTAATGGTGCGGCGGCGCAGCGCCAGAGTCGCGTCGGTGACACAGACACCAGCGTCGAGGTTCTGCATATGCACGGCCAGCCGCTCCTGGGGCCGGTTGCCGCGCCAGGTGTACTGCATAGCCAGGGCATTGAACGGCGACACGTGCATGGCTTTGTCAAAGCTGGCCAGAATATGTCGGGCGGCATCTTCGCCGGGCAGCACGTAGTGGTGACGCTCGTTCCAGGGCGTGTTGTTGACTTCCGCCAGCACATTTACGACGCGCTCGCCGGCGCTATCAAAGCAGTAGTAGAACGTCACGGGATTCTTGCAATAGCCGAAGTAGCGAAGATTGGTGAGCATACGTATCGGACCGCGCGGAGGATCACCCGCCGCCTCGGCCACCGCCTCGCGCACGCAATCCGCCAGCGGACGCGCCGGATCGCCGAAGTAGTCCGCGCGTCGAAACCAGGCCAGCGCAGGGCGCGACGCAGACCATAGCGGCACGCCATCGAACAGCGCCGGCAGTTCATCGAGGTCTATGTACATCATGAATACGCGATAGCGAAACTCATGACTGCGTGGCGCGAAGCGCCGGTGGCGCACCGTGCCGACATAGATCGCGCTGCTCAGGCTCACCACCGCACGCCCAGTGCCGCGCAAACCCGCAGCGCGCTGACCACGCCGTCCTCGTGGAAGCCATTGCGCCAATAGGCGCCGCAATACCAGCTGCGGGCGACACCGTTGATATCAGCCCAGCGCGCCTGCGCCTGCATACCCGCGACGGTAAATACCGGATGCGCGTAGTTGAAGCGACGCAGGATCCTGTCGCTGGCTATGGCATCGGTGTTGTTGAGGGTGACGCACAGGGTCTGCGGCGCCGGCAGTGACTGCAGGATGTTCATGTTGTAGGTCAGCACGGCCCGGGCCTGCTCGCCGGCCTCCAGACCATAGTTCCAACTCGCCCAGGCCAGCTGCCGGCGCGGCAGCACGCTGGCGTCGGTGTGCAACACCACGTCGTTGTCGCGATAGGGCAACGCACCCAGCACCTCGCGCTCGGCAGCGCTGGGGTCCGTGAGCATGGCCAGCGCCTGGTCGGCATGGGTGGCGATGACGACCTGGTCGAACCGCTCTTCGCCCCGCGCCGAGGTCAGCCACGCGCCATCCGCATCGCGGCGCAGCGCCGTAACTGGCGTGCCAGTGTGTATCCGCTCGGCAAACCCGGCAGTCAACGGCTTGAGGTAGCTGCGCGAGCCGCCCTTGAGCACCCGCCACTGGGGGCGTTGATTGACGCTGAGCAGACCGTGGTTTTTGAAAAAACGCACAAAAAACTGCAGCGGAAAGGCGCGCATGTCCCGGGTGCTTGCCGACCAGATCGCCGCGCCCATCGGCACCAGGTAGCGCTGGATAAAATACTCGCCGTAATGGTTGGCGGTGAGGTATTCCCCCAGGGTCGTGTCGGGGCCTATCGCGCCGCGCTCCAGGTCCGCCACCGCTTCGCGGTTGAAGCGCAGGATGTCGCGCAGCATCCGCCAGTGCGCAGGGCTGACCAGGTTGCGACGACAGGCAAACAGGCTGTTGAGAGAGCTGCCGCTGTACTCATAATCCGCAGCGGCCAGTTTGACCGAAAAGCCCATATCGGTGGGCTGGCTGGCAACGCCCAGTTCGTCCATCAGACGGATGAAGTTGGGGTAGGTGCGATCGTTGTAGACGATAAACCCGGTGTCCACCGCATAGGTCTCACCCTGCAGCTCCACGTCCACCGTGGCGGTGTGGCCACCGATCGCCGGGCCGGCTTCAAACACCGTGAGCTCGTGCTCGCGCTGCAGCAGGTAGGCCGCTACCAGTCCCGAAATCCCCGTGCCAATCACCGCAATTTTCACGCATCAACTCCGGGCAATTTTTTGACTCAGACGAAATACCCACCGCGCTGGCAGCCAGCCGATGGCGCGCATGGTCCAGGCGAGGCGACGCGGAAATGCCACTTCGAATTTGCGCCGCTCGATGCCGCTGATAATACGCCGGGCAGCAGTATCGGCGCTGATCATGGCCGGCATCGGGAAATCGTTGCGATCGGTCAGAGGGGTTTTTACAAAACCGGGGCTGATCACTGACACGGCAATGCCTTCGCGGGCGAGATCGACGCGCAGGCTTTCAAGAAAATAGCGCACCGCTGCCTTGGATGCGCCGTAGGCCTCGGCCCGCGGCAGCGGCAGGTAGGTACTGAGCGAACTCACGCCGGCAATGCACGGAACGCTGCTTTTGCGCAGCGCGGGTAGGGCCACCGCCAGGCTGTTTACCAGGCCGTCGATATTGGTGGTGAACACGCGCCTGCACAGCGCGGGATCGAAGGCTGTGCTGTCGAGGTACTCGCAGGTGCCGGCATTGAGGACTGCGACGTCCAGGCGCGGGACCATGGCCTGCAGCTGCCGGGTCACGGCCTCTATGCGCGTCGCGTCCGTTATATCCCAGGGCAGCGCCATGATATTGCCGCCGCCCTCATCCACCAGAGTGGCGAGACTGTCGACGCTGCGCGCGGTGGCGACGACCCGGTTGCCACGGCGCGCCAGCTGCAGGGCCAGTTCGCGGCCGATACCGCTGGAAGCACCGGTGACCCATACCGTGCTGTCGATCAGTGCCCGCCTCATGCGCTCATCCTGCGCTTGAGAAAACGCACCGCACTACCCAGCACCGGAATGTGTTCATACAACAGCGCGCCGGCATCGTAAAAATCTTCGTGAAACACCACGCGGTTTTCAGCACCGGCAAACCGCACATGGCTTATTCCCGGCACGCTGACTTCACGTCCGCTGCGCAGGCGCGGGTGGGAAAAATCCATCTGCCAGCGGAGAAACGCCTCATCGCCGCAGGATCGTGGGGTTTCAAATTTGAAATGGCAGTGATTGATATTGGCGTACAAGCCGGCAAAGTACTCATGCAACCGCTGCAGACCCTGCAGCCGATGGAAGGGATCGATAAACAGCACATCGGGATGATAGATCCGATCCAGAAGCCCCAGGTGGTCGATATCCAGCCGCCGGAAAGCATCGAGAAAATCAACGACTCGTGTATCACTCATCAGGCTGCCCTCTTGGCAAAAGCCGCCAGCGCGCGTTCGCGCGCGACACGCAGATCGACCAGGGGCGCCGGGTAGCCCAGCGCCAGCAATGACGGCGAGCCCGGCCTGAAGATATCTTCCGTGCGCGCGTCGCGCAGCTCGGGCACCCAGCGGCGGATGTAATCGGCGTCGGGGTCAAAGCGTTCCGCCTGACGCAGCGGGCTCAACAGCCGGAAATACGGCGCGGCGTCGGTGCCGGTGGAGGCCGACCACTGCCAGCCGCCGTTGTTGGCCGCCAGGTCGCCGTCGACGAGATGTGCCATAAAAAACGCTTCGCCGCGACGCCAGTCATGGAGCAGGTATTTGCTGAGAAACATCGCGGTGACCATGCGCACGCGGTTGTGCATCCAGCCGCTGGCCACCAGCTGACGCATACCGGCATCCACCAGCGGAAACCCCGTGCGCCCGGCGCACCAGCGCGCAAATTCCTGGTCGTCCGCGCGCCAGGGCACGTCTTCGGTCTCGGCGCGAAACGGCCGGTTGCGGCTGACCCGCGGAAAGGCCGCCAGCACGTGGAGATAGAACTCGCGCCAGATCAGCTCATTGATCCAGCAACTCGCGCCGGGATTGCCACCCTCCCACTCGCCGGCGTTAAAAGCCAGCGCTGCCTCCAGGCAGCGGCGCACGGAAATCACCCCCAGCGACAGATAGGGAGAAAGGCGGCTGGTGGCGTCCAGGGCAGGCAGGTCGCGCTGCGCTTTGTAACCGGCGAGTCCGTTCTCGACAAAATCCTGCAGCCGCTGATGGGCCGCCGCTTCACCGGCCGGCCACTGGGCCGTATCTATGGTGGCTTCGGGATAACGCCACCCCGCAAAAGTACTCAGTACCGGAATCGCGCCCGCCTGGGGACGGGGTGTGCGCTCGCAAGCGAAGGGGCGGTTGGCCAGCAGCTGCAGCCAGCGACGCTTGAAGGGCGTAAACACCTTGAACGGTTCGCCGCCCTGGGTACGCACGCTGCCTGGCGTCAGCACCGGGCTGTCGTCAAAGCAATGCCAGGCGATATCCCGCGCCGCCAGCGCCGCGCAAACCTGGTCGTCGCGGGCCAGTTCATCGACGCCGTATTCACGGTTGGCGTATACCGCGCTGACACCCAGGCGCGCGCTGAGGCCCTGGAGCTGTGCGGGCAGCGCGCTGAAATCCTCGACCACGATTAACTCCAGCGGCACCCGCAGTTGCTGCAGTTCACCCGCCAGGCAAGCGAGGTTGCGGCGTATAAAATCAACCCGGTTGGGGGACAGGCCATGGCGCCGCCACTGGCCCGGGGTGGCGCAGTACACCGCCGTCACCCGGGCGTGATTGGCCATGGCCGCACTGAGCGCGCTGTTGTCATCGACGCGCAGATCGCTGCGAAACCAGACCAGTGCGGTGGCGTGTTGCGTCATGCTCGATGCCTGCTAAAGCCGGTTGCGCAGGCCCAGCTGCGCGGGATAGGGCGCCATAAACAACTGGCGCTCGATGTAGGGGTCGGGGTACTCCCGGAAGTAGTGCTGCATCAGCACCATCGGCGCCACCAGCGGCACCGCGCCCTGGCGATACTGGTCGATCAGCTCACTGAGCTCAAGCTTCTGGGCGCTGTCGAGATGGCGCTTCAGATAGCCCTGCAAATGCATCAGCACATTGGTGTGACCGCGGCGGCTCACCGGCTGGGCCAGCGCGGAGAGAACACCACGGATCAGCGCATCGGCGCTGTCCTGAAGGTTGTCGCGGGTGAGCCCGGCCACCAGCGGACCCAACTGGCGGTAGATCGCCTGACTGCGGCCCAGGACCAGGTACTTGCGCCGGGCCCAGAAGTCCATCACGGCGCCGGGGCTCAAGCCGCGGGCGCAGAGCTGCTGCCAGGCATGATAGGTCAGTACCCGCAGCACAAAACTCTCGCGCAGACCGTCGTCGAACAGGCGGCCGTCCTCTTCCACCGGCAGCAGAGGATTGGCAGCCATGATCGCAGCCGCGTACACACCGACACCGTCGGCGGCCAGGCTGTTGCCGGACGCAGCGTAGCGCTTGACCCGCGCCATGCCGCAGCTGGGTGAGCCCTTGACGAATACATAGCCGGCAATCTCCGGCATCGCTGCCAGGCGTTCAGCGGCATAGTCCCGCAGCGCCGCGGTGACATCGCGGGTGCCGGTATCGCTGTCGACGGCACGCTCGCGACCCGCCTCGCCAACCAGGCGGATGGTGGGCCGCGGAACCCCAAGGCCAATGCCGACCTCCGGGCACACCGGCCGCAGGTCGAACAGCTGTTCAAGGTCGCGCAAGGGGACCGAAGGGCGCTTGGCTTCGCCGTTGAAACGCACCTTGTGGCCCACCAGGCAGGCGCCGACAGCCACCGGAATCCGCTGGTCGCCGTCAATCTTCGATGAACTGTCTGCTGTTTTTTCCATGGCACAGATACGCGCGCGGCTGCGCTGCGGATCACTGCAGCCAGCGCCTGCTACACTGACATGCGCAGCAATCGCGCCGTTCGCATGCAGCCGGACGCGCGGCGTATCACGGACACCAGGGAACGATCACCGATCATGAGCAATACTGACGATCACCGTCGCCGCGAACGCGCCGAGCCAGCCGGCAATATCGCGGTTCTGGACAGCATCAACGGCGGCGTGCTCGGAGAGCTGATCAATATCAGCGTCGACGGCCTGATGCTGATGACTGCGCGCGAGATTGCGACCCAGTCCATCCTTCAGCTCAGCCTGCAGTTGCCCGCCCCGCTGCTGGGCAGTGGCACCATTGAGTTGGGCGCCGACTGCCTGTGGTGCCGCAAGGCTGAAGACCAGCAGCATTACTGGGCCGGTTTTCAGATCATCGACGCCTCGGACGAGGCCGTGCGTCAGATCGAAACGCTGATACAACAGCACGCGCGCTGAGCCGGCTGGCCGACGCCCCGGCGGGCCACCAAACCCGGGCGGACTCTTATGAAAGGACGGGGGAACCGCTATACTGCGCACCCGCCATTCTTCGCCGACAGAGGTGCCCATTGGCCAGCCACTACCCCATCGACACGGCCAAGACCGAACAGCTCCAGCAATGGGAGGCGGAATTCGCCGCCCAGTACCAGCGCTTTCGCGACGCCGGCCTCAACCTGGACCTGACCCGCGGCAAACCCAACAGCGCTCAGCTGGCCCTGTCCGACAGACTGGACGGAATACTCGCGGGAGATTTTCGCGCTGCCGACGGCACCGATACCCGCAACTACGGTGGCCTGGACGGCCTGCAGGAGGCCAAAGCCCTGTTCGCGCCCGTGCTGGGCGTGGCCGAGGATGAGATCCTGGTGGGCGGCAACAGCAGCCTGACCCTGATGTACCAGGCAGTCCAGTTCTCGCTGCTGCACGGCATCCCCGAGCGGCGCGCCGCCTGGCAGCAGGACGGCGAGCGGGTCAAATTCCTGTGCCCCGTGCCCGGCTACGACCGCCACTTCAGCATCTGCGAGCAGCTGGGGATCGAGATGATTCCGGTGCCCATGAACGAGCACGGCCCGGACATGGACATGGTCGAGCAACGCGTCGCCGACGACCCCGCCATCAAGGGCATCTGGTGCGTGCCGCGCTTCTCCAACCCCACCGGCATTGTCTATTCCGACGCGGTGATCAAGCGCCTGGCGGAGCTGCCCGACCAGGCGGGCCCCCATTTCCGGGTGTTCTGTGACAACGCCTATGCAGTGCACACCCTGAACGACGACGCGCCCCCGCTGTGCAACGTCATGGACGCCTTCAAGGCCGCGGGCAATGCGGATGCGCTGCTGCTGTTCGGCTCCACCTCGAAAATCACCCACGCCGGCGCCGGCGTGGCCTTTATGGGCGCCACACCGGCGGTACTGAAGGGCTTCCTGCGCCTGCTGGGGGTCGAGCAGATAGGCCCCGACAAGGTCAACCAGCTGCGCCACGTGCGCCTGCTGAAGTCACCGGACGGCATCCACGCCCATATGCGCGGGCACGCGGCGCTGTTGCAGCCCCGCTTCGATATCGTGCTGCGCCATCTGAACAGCGGCCTGAAGGACGGCTACGGCCACTGGACAGAGCCCCAGGGCGGCTACTTTGTATCCTTCGACACCCGCCCGGGGCTCGCCAGAACCGTGGTCAGGCTGGCCGCCGACGCCGGCGTCAAGCTGACCCCCGCGGGCGCCACCTTCCCCTACGGCAAGGACCCCCAGGACCGCAATATCCGCATCGCACCCTCGGTGCCCAGCCT
>JAVEVZ010000210.1:0-5328 GCA_034004805.1 Spongiibacteraceae bacterium
AATTCAGCGTTGAACGTTAAGCGTCAGACCCTCGGGGCGGTATGGGTTGCAGAGTTGGCTGAACGCTGAACGGAAGACGGGAGGCGCAACGGCCGGGCACAGCGTTCGGTGTCCTGAATTTAGCGTTGAACGTCAGGCGTCAGACCCTCGGGGCGGTATGGGTTACACGGTTGGCTGGACGCTGAACGGAAGACGGGAGACGCAACGGCCGGGCACAGCGTCAGGTGTTCTGAATTCAGCGTTGAGCGTTAAGCGTCAGACGTCCAGCCCGGTTTAGCGTCTCCCGTCTCCCGTCTAGCGTCTCCCGCTTGCCGCCTCCCGTCCCGCGTCTAGCCCCTATAACCCTCCGGATTATCCCGCTGCCAGCGCCAGGCGTCGCGGGCCATGTCTTCGATGCCGCGCTGAGCTCGCCAGTTCAGTTCACTGGCTGCGCGCCGGGGGTCGGCGTAGCAGCTGGCGACATCGCCGGGACGCCGGGGCGCGATCTGATAGGGCACTTTGCGCCCGGAGGAGGCCTCAAAGGCTGCGACCATCTGCAGCACCGAATAGCCCTGCCCGGTGCCCAGGTTATAGGGCACCACGCCCGGGTTGTCGGCGAGCTTGTCCAGGGCCTTGAGGTGGCCCAGCGCCAGATCCACCACGTGGATATAGTCGCGCACGCCCGTGCCGTCCGGCGTCGGGTAGTCGTCGCCGAACACCGCCAGCCGCTCCAGCTTGCCCACCGCCACCTGGGTGATATAGGGCATCAGGTTGTTGGGTATGCCGTTGGGGTCTTCGCCGATACGCCCCGAAGCATGTGCGCCCACCGGGTTGAAATAGCGCAGCAGGATGCACTGCCAGCGCGGATCCGAGACGCCGAGATCGCGCAGAATATCCTCGATCATCAGCTTCGAGCGGCCGTAGGGGTTGGTGGCCGATAGCGGGAAATCCTCGCGGATCGGCACGCTGTGGGGATCGCCGTACACCGTGGCCGAGGAGCTGAACACCAGCCTGAAAATCCCGTGACGGGCCATGACTTCGCAGAGACTCAGGGTGCCCTGTACATTGTTCTGGTAGTAGCGCAGTGGCTGGGCAACGGATTCCCCCACCGCTTTCAGGCCCGCGAAGTGGATCACCGCCTCGACTCCGGCTGTGCTGAACACGTCGTTGAGAGCCGCCTTGTCGCAGATATCCACCTGGTGGAATTCCAGTGCGCGACCGCTGATGTCCTCCACCCGCAACAGCGACTCGCGATGGCTGTTACACAGGTTGTCGACCACCACCACCTCGTGGCCGGCGTTCAACAGCTCGACACAGGTATGGCTGCCGATATAGCCCGCCCCGCCGGTGACCAGTACACGCATATTCACTTCCTTTTTCGAGATGCCGGCAGATTGCTGGAAAGTATCCTGAGCCGCCGATGCGGCATCGTGAACGGCCGCAAAACCTGCGGTGGATTGTAGCCAAGGATCACGTCGCGTGCATGGCAGCGGGTATAATGCGCTGCTTTTGTCCGTGGTTGCCGCCCATGCCTCTGCCCGTTGTTGACCCCGCCCGCTACGCCGACCAGCTCGCCGAGAAGGTCGAGACGGTGTGTGCGCTGCTGGCACCCTTTGCGCCCCCTGCGCCGCAGATCCACGCCTCCCCCGCCAGTCACTACCGGCACCGCGCCGAGTTTCGCCTGTGGCGCGACGGCGATGCGCTGGACTATGTGATGTTCGATCCCGAGCCGGTAAAAATGCAGCAGTTTCCGGTGGCCAGCCGGCGCATCAACCACCTGATGCGGGAACTGATGACGGTATTGCGCAGCTCGGAGGTACTGTCCCGCAAGCTCTACCAGGTGGACTTCCACGACACGTTTTTCAATGGCACCGGCACTCAGAGCGCCGACGCCAGTCTGATCAGCTTGATCTATCACCGCCCCCTGGACGCCGCCTGGGAGGCGGCAGCGCGGGAGCTGGAAGCGGCCCTGCAATGTGCAGTCGTGGGCCGCTCACGGCGTCAGCGGGTGGTGCTGTCCCGGGCCTATGTCACCGACCATTTCGCGGTGGGGGAACACGTCTGGTCCTACCGCCAGCCCGAAGGTGCTTTCAGTCAGCCCAACGGCGCCATCAACCAGCAGATGCTGAACTGGGTCTACCAGCGCTGTGCCGGCCTGCCGGGGGACGCCCTGGAGCTCTATTGCGGCAACGGCAATTTCACCCTGCCACTGGCCGCGCAGTTCCGCCAGGTGCTGGCCACCGAGATCAGCAAGGCGGCGGTGCCCGCCGCGCGCCACAACCTGGACACCAACGGCGTCGACAATGTGTGTCTGCTGCGCATGAGCAGCGAGGAGTTCAGCGAGGCCCTGAGCGGCGTGCGGACCTTCCAGCGGCTGCAGGATATCGACCTGGACAGCTACCGGTTTTCCACCCTGCTGGTCGACCCGCCCCGCGCCGGGCTGGATCCGGGCACCCTGGCTCTGGCCCGGCGTTTCGATACCCTGCTGTATATTTCCTGCAACCCCGACACCCTGTGCGCCAACCTGGCTGAGCTGGGCAGCCGCTGGCGCATCGAGGATTTCGCGGTGTTCGACCAGTTTCCCTACACCCCTCACCTCGAATGCGCCGTGCGCGTGTCGCGCAGCAGCACGTAGCGCGCACCGGGGCCGGCCTCCAGGACCAAGGCTTCACCCCTGAGGGAGCTGACATCGTCCAGCAAACGGTTGGTCACCGCGTGCCGCTCGGCGCGCACGGCAATCAGCAGCGGGCCGCGCTCGGCCAGCGCCAGCGTCACGGTCTGGCGCGCATCCGCGGCCAGGTTCTCGAGCCGCACCGGTTGAAGCAGCCCCGCCCCGCCCAGCTGCAGTTCGGCGATAAGCGCACCGCGGTTGATCACGGTCAGGGTGGTCGGTGCATGCGGCTGGCGCCACCAGACCATTGCCAGCGCGACCGCCAGGCCCGCGACGGCCAGCCCCCACAGCGCGATCCTCCATCGGTTCGACACGGTGCTTTGCAACCCCTTTCCTGTCTTTCCGGCCTTTTCGGCCTTTCCTGTGCGGTTCCGGTTTGCGTCCAGCGGGTGAGCGCCGGTGCTTCGGCCCGCCATGAAGCAACGGTAATCACGCCCAGCTTGACGCTCTGCCGCAGCCATTGCTAGCTTGCCGGCCAATGTTGTTCCCGTCCGGAGTATTGCCATGAAACGCTACAACAAGCCCATTCCCTACGGTTGGTACACGGTGGCCTATTCCGACGAGGTGGCGGTGGGCGATGTCAAACCGCTGAAATACTTTGGCCGCGAGCTGGTGCTGTTTCGCGACAACAACGGCGAGGCCGCGGTGCTGGACGCCTATTGTCCGCACCTGGGGGCGCACCTGGGTTACGGCGGCGCCGTCGATGAAGCCGGCGGCATCCGCTGTCCCTTCCACGCCTGGCGTTTCGACGGACAGGGCCAGTGCCTTGAAGTGCCCTATGCCAAGCGCATGCCGCCCCAGGTCGCCAATGGCCCGTGCATGCACAGCTACCCGCTGGTGGAACGCAACCAGTCGATCTGGGTGTGGTATCACCCCGACAACGCAGCGCCCCTGTTCGAGATTGAAACCGTGCCGGAGCTGCACTCCGACGAGTGGACCAAGGCCGACCGCTACGAGTGGGTCATCCACTCCATCATCCAGGAAACCGGCGAAAACGCCGTGGACATCGCCCACTTCAAGTACGTGCACCAGATTCCGGAAATGCCGGTCGGCGAGGTGACCATCGAAGGCGTGCGGCGCTCCACCATCATGCACAGCGAAGCTCCCGTCATGGATGCCGAGGGCAATGTCGATCGCAGCGGCGCCACGGAGGCCGCGCGCCTGGAAACTGTGTCGATAGGGCCGGGCCAAACCTGGCAGCGCTTTTCACGGATGTTCGATATCGTCATGCAGGGCATGGTTACCCCCATCGACGACCAGAGCCTGCATATGCGCTTCGCCTTTACCAAGCCGCGCAAACAGTCGGAGGAAAACAGCCTGTACGCCGACGGTTTCCGCGACGAGATCGTGCGCCAGGTGCAGCAGGATATTCCCATCTGGGAGCACAAGACCTACCAGGCCAGCCCGGTGCTGTGCGATGGCGACGGTCCCATCGCCCGCTACCGCAAGTGGTTCCAGCAGTTCTACGTTGAAGCGCCTACAGCAGCGCCACGCCAAAGCGCCGCAGCGCGCGGGTAAGTATCTCATCGAGGCGCGGCAGGTCGTCGCCGCGCAGTATGACCAGCGGGATATCGTGCTGTTCACACAGGTTGCGCAGTGCCAGCTCGTCCCGGGCGGCGCCCGCGCCCTCCCCGGCGATCTGCAGGTACAGGCCGCAAACCGGCAGGTAGAAGTCCGCCGCGCGCTCTGCGCCGTCCAGCGGAAGCGCGCGCCCCAGCGCGTGATTGACACCGGCCATATACAGCCAGTGGCACACCAGCAGCCGTGCAGCATCGGTGTGCAGGTGGCCGTCGGGGCTGCGCCACTCGCTGCTGAACAGATCCGTGGCGGCGCCCTGTGTCAGCTGCTGCAGCAACTGCTGCCAGTACACCAGGCCGCGCTGCAGGGGCGGCCAGTCCAGCACGCTCTCGGGCCACATGGCATAGGCCATGCCGCTGTGGTCGGCGTCGTACTGAATGCCGCCGTGCACCAGGCCGCGCTCGGTCAGCTGCCAGCCATTGAAATCGCGCCGCAACAGCCCGCACTCGTCGAATACGCGATTGACCTCGCGCGCCGTCAGGCCAAAGCGCTTGCCCAGCACCTGCGCCGACAGCAACCGGTTGCTTTCCAGCCCCAGCAGCAGCGGGTGTTCAAGAACACTTTCCGGCCACACGATATAGCGGCCGTATTTGCGGCTGTGGCGGTATTCACCGCCTTCAAATTCACCCTTGGCGGTCAGCGCCCAGCCGTCGTCGACCTTGCGTATCCATTCGTAGTCCTTGAGCGTGCTGAACAACTGCTGCAGGGGCAGCTCCAGGCTCTTGGCGATGGCCGAGGTCGAAATCATCGACGCGCTGTCACTCATGGTGCTCAATCCGCCAGACTGCGGTACCGACCAGCCAGCGCCGCGTAGACATTGTCGCTGAAATCCGCCGCGCCGCTGTCCAGCTCCGCGAGAATCTCCACCAGATGCTCGTTGTCTTCACGGCCCTGCCATTGCTTGCGATAGCTGCCATCCTGGTAACCGTGGTCCTGGCGAAAGAAATTCAGCACGTTCTTGCCGATGTACTGGCGATAGAGGGCATCGAAATCCAGGCCGGCGGCGTGCAGCAGGTCCCAGAACAGGGGCAGCGCAAAACCGTGCCGGGTCAGGGCATCGGCGGCCAGCGCCTCGGTGGCCTCCAGCACGCCGGCACCGC
>JAVEVZ010000211.1:0-5298 GCA_034004805.1 Spongiibacteraceae bacterium
GTGGCGATAGGCCGGGTGTTTGTTGGAGAGTCCAAGTTCAGCCGGCCAGCAGACGCGTCGAAGCTCGCACTGATCAGCCTGGGCGCCCAACTGCAGCGCTGGGGCATTGCGTTTATCGACTGCCAGGTCAGCAACCCGCATATGGCGCGCATGGGCGCCTTGGAAGTATTGCGGGCCGACTTTCTGGATCTGCTGCGTCCCGCCATTGGCCAGTCATCGGCCGCGCCCCCGGACTGGCGCCCGGTGACGCCGCCCAGGGGCTACGCAGAATGAGCGCCTCCTCCGATCTCAAGGTCTTCGCAACCCACCCCCACACCTGCAGCTATCTGCCGGACCAGCAGGCCACCACGCTGTTTATCGACCCCGATGCACGCATCAACAAAGCGCTTTACAGCCAGCTGTCCGACGTCGGCTTTCGCCGCAGCGGCGCGCATCTCTACCGCCCCCACTGCAGCCAGTGCCAGGCCTGCATACCGGCGCGGGTGCCGGTGCAGCGCTTCCAGCCCTCGCGCCAGCAGCGCCGGATCTGGCAGCGCAACAGCGACCTCGCGGTCAGCGATGTGCGCAGCATCCGCGACGACGAATACTTCGACCTGTACGCGCGCTATATCGCCGCGCGACACCCCGACGGCGATATGTACCCCGCCGATCGCAAGCAGTTTCACACCTTTCTCAACAGGGCCTGGAACCTGACTCACTACTACTGCTTCCGCGAGCAGGGTGTGCTGCGCGCAGTACTCGTCACCGATCACCTCGATAACGGCCTCAGCGCCATCTACAGCTTCTTTGACCCCGACCAAGCCCGGCGCAGCCTCGGGGTTTACGCCGTGCTGTGGCAGATCGCCCACGCCCGCGACCTGGGGCTTGATCATCTCCTGCTGGGCTACTGGATACGCGGCTGTCGCAAGATGAACTACAAGACCAATTACCGCCCCATCGAGCTGCTGATCGAGGGGCGCTGGCGGGCGCCGGGCGCACTCTGAAACCCAGCCGGGCAGGCGCTTTTGCCAAAGCCGGTGAATTGCTGCAAAATGCGCAGCCTCGCGGCCCGCAGGATCGGGGCACGCGGCACAAGATCAGTCGTTGAGGTAACTGCCGAATGGCAAAAGAAGACCAGATTGAAATGGATGGCGAGGTGGTTGACACCCTGCCCAATACGACCTTCCGGGTCAAACTGGAAAACGGTCATATCGTCACCGCCCATATCTCGGGCAAGATGCGCAAGAACTATATCCGCATCCTGACCGGCGACAAGGTCAAGGTGGAGCTCACCCCCTACGATCTGACCAAGGGTCGCATCACGTACCGCGCGCGCTGAGGTACCGGCCCATCAGGCCGGCTCCTCCACCAACTCCTCCACGACCAACGCATCGCCCGCCACCGACACTTCGACGGTGCCGCCGTGTTCGGCCAACGCGCCAAACAGCACTTTTTCCGCCAGGGGCTTTTTGATGTGCTCCTGGATGATGCGGGCCATCGGGCGGGCGCCCATCTGCTTGTCGTAACCCTTGCTGACCAGCCAGCGACGCGCCTCCTCATCGACGTGCAGGGTCACCTTCTTGTCGTCCAGCTGGCTCTGCAGTTCGACCAGGAATTTATCCACCACATTGAGCACCACCGATTCGGGCAGCGGCTGGAACTGCACCACGGTATCCAGGCGGTTGCGGAATTCCGGCGTGAACATGCGGTTGATCGCCTCCATGCCGTCGGAGCTGTGGTCCTGCTCGCTGAAGCCGATGGAGCGACGCGCGGTCTGTTCGGCGCCGGCGTTGGTGGTCATGATCAGGATGACATTGCGGAAGTCCGCCTTGCGGCCATTGTTGTCCGTCAGCCCGCCGTGGTCCATCACTTGCAGCAGCAGGTTGAAGACCTCCGGGTGCGCCTTTTCGATCTCGTCCAGCAACACCACGGAATGAGGGTGCTTGGTCACTGCATCGGTGAGCAGGCCACCCTGGTCAAAGCCCACGTAGCCGGGCGGCGCGCCAATCAGCCGTGACACCGTGTGGCGCTCCATGTACTCGGACATATCAAAGCGTATCAGTTCAAGGCCGAGGATCTGCGCCAGCTGTTTGCAGACTTCGGTCTTGCCCACCCCGGTGGGACCCGCCAGCAGGAAGGACCCGATGGGCTTCTCGACCGGCTTGAGGCCGGCGCGAGCCAGCTTGATGGAGGTGGCCAGCGCACTGATCGCTGCGTCCTGACCGAACACCACCATCTTGAGGTTGTCCTCCAGCTTGGCCAGCGCCGTGCGGTCGTCGCTGCTGACACTCTTGGGCGGTATCCGCGCGATCTTGGCGACGATGGCTTCGATCTCCTCGACGCCCAGCAACTCAACGCGCTGATCGGCCGGCACCAGCCGCTGGTAGGCACCCGCCTCGTCGATCACGTCAATGGCCTTGTCCGGCAGGAAGCGGTCGGTGATATAGCGCTCCGCCAGTTCGGCGGCCGCCTGCAGGGCAGCGTCGCTGTATTTCAGTTGGTGGTGCTCCTCGAAGCGGCTCTTGAGACCGCGGAGGATGTCCACTGTCTCCTGCACGCTGGGCTCACCCACATCAATTTTCTGGAAACGGCGGCTCAGGGCCCGGTCCTTGTCAAAGATGCCGCGATATTCCTGGAAAGTGGTCGAGCCTATGCAGCGCATACGCCCGGAGGTCAACAGCGGCTTGAGCAGGTTGGAGGCATCCATCACTCCGCCGGAGGCCGCGCCGGCCCCGATAATGGTGTGGATCTCGTCGATAAACAGGATGGCGTGCTCGCGCTTGCGCAGCTCGGCCAGCAAGCCCTTGAAGCGCTTTTCGAAATCGCCGCGGTACTTGGTGCCCGCCAGCAGCGAGCCGAGGTCCAGGGAATAGACCACGCTGTCCGCCAGCACATCGGGCACTTCGCCGTCGACGATCATCTTGGCCAGACCTTCGGCGATCGCCGTCTTGCCGACGCCGGACTCGCCCACCAGCAGGGGGTTGTTCTTGCGGCGTCTGGCCAGGATCTGTGCGACGCGCTCCAGCTCCGGGCGCCGGCCGACCAGCGGGTCGATGCGCCCGGCCCGCGCCTCCTCGTTCAGGTTGGTTGCGAAACTGTCCAGCGGGCTGCGCTCGCCATCCGCGCCCCCGCCGTCTTCCTCGTCCACCTGCTCGCGGCCCTGCCCGATACCCGGCTCACCGTGATCCGGCACCTTGGAAATACCGTGGGTGATGTAATTCACCACGTCCAGACGCGCCACGCTCTGCTGCTTGAGGAAGTAGACCGCCTGGCTTTCCTGCTCGCTGAAGATCGCCACCAGCACATTGGCGCCGGTGACCTCCTTCTTTCCCGAGGACTGCACGTGGAACACCGCGCGCTGCAGCACGCGCTGGAAGCCCAGCGTCGGCTGAGTTTCCCTGCCCAGGTCATCGTCGGGGATCAGCGGCGTGGTGGAGTCCACAAATTCTGTGAGGTCATTGCGCAGCTTGCCGATATCGGCACCACAGGCCCGCAGGACCCGCAACGCCACCTCGTTGTCGAGCAGCGCCAGCAACAGGTGCTCCACCGTCATGAATTCATGACGCTTGACCCGGGCGCCTTTAAAGGCCTGATTCAATGTGCTTTCAAGATCTTTGCTCAGCATACTGCCACCTCGTCACTACTCATCGTCGGCCATTTCGATTTCGGCCAACAAGGGGTGTTGATGCTCTCTCGCATACTGGTTGACCTGGACCACCTTGGTTTCGGCGATATCCCGGGTAAATACCCCGCAGATCCCCTTCCCCTGAGTGTGCACCGTCAGCATGACATGCGTAGCGCGTTCCCGGCCCATATTAAAAAACACTTCCAAGACCTCAACGACAAATTCCATCGGGGTATAGTCGTCATTCAGCAGTACGACCATGTAAAGCGGCGGAGGTTTCAGTTTCGGCGCCGCTTCCTCGACCGCGGTCCCGCCCTCGTCCTGCCGGCCGGGACTCTCCGCGCTCATGACCAATGGTAGTTGAAGATATTCGAGATTACCCACGACTTACTATTCGCTCCGCCGGTTACAACTGGATCACACCTGCCGCATCATACTGTGGGTGTAGCGTTGATCTCCACCTTCTGCAGCAAGCCCTTGACTATTGATTGAAAGATGTTAAAAAAGGTCACGTTTTGACCAGCAAACCCCATCTGGCTGGCAAAACAGCCGGCAAACGGTGCAATAAATCATAATCAGCTCCGGGGGGAGCAACGCAACCAGAAGGACCTCAGCTATGCAGACCGGCGTAGTCAAATGGTTCAACAATGCCAAGGGTTACGGCTTTATCCTGCCCGATGACGGCAGTGGGGATATCTTCGCCCACTACTCCGCCATCGACATGGACGGCTACAAGACCCTCAAGGCGGGCCAGAGTGTCATGTTCGATTCGGTAACCGGGCCCAAGGGCCTGCATGCCCAGCATATACGGGCAGCTGCTGAAGAACCGTCCACGTCGGACAGCACGTCGGGCAATGTTGAGCCACCAGCAGCACAGCAGCGCTCCAGCGCCATGGCATTTTCCGAGCCCTGAAACAACAAACCCCGCCGTGGCGGGGTTTGTCGATGACGCGGGCTGTCAGCCCATGTGCTTGATAACCGCGTCGCCGAACTCGGAACACTTCAGCAGCTTCGCGCCGCTCATCAGGCGTTCGAAGTCGTAGGTGACTGTCTTGGCCTGGATGGCGCCGTTCATCCCGTCGATGATCAGGTCCGCCGCCTCGTTCCAGCCCATATGGCGGAGCATCATTTCCGCCGACAGCACCAGTGAACCGGGGTTGACCTTGTCCTGGCCGGCGTATTTCGGGGCGGTGCCGTGGGTGGCCTCGAACAGTGCCACGTTGTCGCTCAGGTTGGCGCCAGGTGCGATCCCGATCCCGCCCACCTGGGCTGCCAGTGCGTCGGACAGGTAGTCGCCGTTCAGGTTGAGGGTCGCGATCACGCTGTACTCGTCAGGGCGCAGCAGAATCTGCTGCAGCATGGCGTCGGCGATCACGTCCTTGACCACGATGTCTTTGCCGGTATTGGGGTTTTTCAGCTTGACCCAGGGGCCGCCGTCCAGCAGCTCGCCGCCGAACTCCTTCATCGCCACCTCGTAGCCCCAGTCCTTGAAGGCGCCTTCGGTGAACTTCATGATATTGCCCTTGTGCACCAGGGTGACGGAGGGCAGGTTCTGGTCGATGGCGTACTGGATGGTCTTGCGCACCAGGCGCTGGGTGCCTTCAGCGGAGACCGGCTTGACGCCGATACCACAGTTCTGCGGGAAACGGATCTTGGTCACGCCCATTTCGTCCTGCATGAACTTGATGACCTTG
>JAVEVZ010000212.1:0-5295 GCA_034004805.1 Spongiibacteraceae bacterium
TTGTATTTGTGGCGCGCCCGGAGAGATTCGAACTCCCGACCCTCTGGTTCGTAGCCAGATACTCTATCCAACTGAGCTACGGGCGCATCAGGGCGCGAACTATAGGGAAGGCGCCGTCGGTCGTCAACAGTCAGGCCGCTTTTTGCTGAATTTTGTTTAGCAGCGCGGCGCCGATGCGGTCCGGGTCCTGTTCGCGTTTGATGGTTTCGAACAGGGTCTGGGCGCCTGGGTACTGACGGCGCAGGTAGCTCAGCCACTGTTTGGTGCGGTTGCCCAGATAGCGCCTGGGGTAGCGGCGGGCGAGCAGCTCGAACTGGGTGGCCAGCAGTTCGCGGACTTCGGGCCAGCTCAGGGGGGCTTCCTGGCAGCCGGCTTCGGCGGCGCGGATCTGGCGCGCCAGGTCCGGTTGTGCCAGCAGCCCGCGTCCCAGCATGGCGTGGCGGCAGCCGCTGTCCTGCAGCGCCTGGCGGTGGTCAGCCACCGACCAGATCTCGCCGTTTACATACAGTGGAATGGGGCAGGGATGCAGTGCCATCAGGCGGTGCCAGTGGGCCGGCGGGGCGTAGCCGTCGCTGCGGGTGCGGGCGTGGATCGCCAGTTCGGTGGCGCCGGCGTCGACGACGCGGGCCACGATGTCCTCGAAGTGCTCGGTGTTGTGGAAGCCGAGGCGTATCTTGACGGTGACCGGTGTGGCGACGGGCACTGCGTCGCGCACTGCGCGGACGATATGCTCGACCCGCTCGGGGCTCGTCAGTAGTACCGAGCCGCCGTCGTGGCGGTTGACGCATTTGGCCGGGCAGCCGAAGTTGAGGTCGATGCCCGCGGCGCCCAGGCGCGCGGCCTTGCGGGCATTGCTGGCCAGTGCGTCCGGCTGTCCGCCCAGCAGCTGCAGGTAGACCGGTGTGCCGCTGGGCGTGCGGCTGTCCTGGCTCAGCTCGGGGCAGTTGCGCAGAAAGGCGCGGCGCGGCAGGGTGTGGTCGGTGACGCGCAAAAACTCCGTGACACAGCGGTCCAGGCCGCCGATGCCGCTCAACATGGCGCGCATCACGTCGTCGACGACGCCCTCCATCGGGGCGAGTACCAATCCATGCCGGGATACGTTCACGGGTCCGCTTATGCGCTCATTGATGTGTCGGAAAAGCGGCCATTATAGCCGGGGCGGGCGGCGGTTTTGTCAGATCGCCCGCAGGGCGTGGCAGATACGGGTAGGGTGTGGGGGCGGGCAGGTGGCGGGCGCGGGTGGGCCAATAGCCCCTCAGTGGCGCTGATCGGACTCGGTGCCCAGCTCCACCAATACCTGGCTGATGTCGCGCTGGACGCGGCGGTCCGGCCGGCGGCGGCGGCGGCGGTGGGGCAGATCCAGGCGCGGGTTCTCCCGCGGATCTTCGCCGGAGCGGCGGTCGTCGCCGGAGCGGCGGTTAAAGTAGAATTTCTTGGTCATGGGCCTGATGGAACACGGTTCAGAAACAGGGTCAGTAAACAGGTTCGGCAAACAGGGTCAGTAAACAGATTCGATCAGGAGATTGCTCGTCAAGCGCGATAAAAATGTGCGCTGGCGCACGAATCCATACTGCAATTACCAACGTCTGCTGTCGTGTAAGTCTAGGTCAGTGGCTCCGTATTGCCAGCGTCGGTGGCTGCACAATCGGCCTCCAATTGCGCGAAATTGAGGTGCTGCAGTGACGGTTGCGAGCGCTATAATGCAGCGCTATGTCAGCAATAACAGCAGCTTGCAGGTCAATCATGCAGTTAGTTGTCAACAGCAGGATGTCGATGCGTACCATGGCCCTGACTGATCTGCGTTGCCGCGCTGTCCGGGCCAGGGTCAGGCGCCGCTTGCGCGCCGGTCTGTCGCTGGCAGGGATAGGTTTCGTGCTGGCACTGGAGCTGCAGGCCGCAGTGCCAGCCCACATCGATATGCGTAATGATGCCGGCGCGACCGGTGCAGCCAGTGCCGTGCGGGCCCAGCTCTATAGCGATCCCGCCGCCCTGGCGGAAGCGTTTCATGTCACCGTGGCGCGGGACGGCGACCGCGTGGTGGGATACCGGCTCGCGCCGGGTGCGGACCCCGAGCAGTTCCGGCGCCTGGGTTTGCGGCCCGGCGATATTCTGTTGCGTATCAATGGCACACCGCTGAACGACCCGCGGCGAATGATGGAACTGTATGGCATGCTGCGCTACGCCCGCGACGCGACCGCCACCGTGTTTCGCGATGGCGCTGAACTGACCCTGCGGGTGCGCCTGGAGGATGTGAAATAAACATGCGCCGGTCACCGTTAAGCCCAGCCCAGAGGCAACCTATGCACAGAGGATTTTTCATGCAACACGCGCGGCAGGCCGGTTTCAGTCTGGTGGAAATCCTGGTGGTGCTGGTGATTATCGGCCTGCTGGTGAGCATCGTGGCGCCGAACGTGTTGCAGCGTGCCGATGAGGCCCGCATCCAGAAAGTACAGGCGGATTTCAAGTCCATAGAAACCGCGTTGAAGCTCTACCGGCTGGATAACTACGCCTACCCCAGTTCCGAGCAGGGGCTGCAGGCGCTGGTGGAAAAACCCAGCCTCGAACCGGTGCCGCGCAACTGGAAGCAGGGCGGGTATCTGGAGCAGTTGCCGCTGGACCCCTGGGGCAGAACCTACCTTTACCTGAGCCCGGCGGAGTTCGGCACCGGCGCGTATGACCTGTACACCCTGGGCGCCGACGGTATCACCGGGGGCGAGGAGCAGAATGCGGATATCGGCAACTGGCAGCAGCGCGAAGCGCGGCAGTAACGCCATCCCCATGGTCTCAGCCTGCTGACTATCGCCGCGGAACGGGACGCAGATCGCAGACCGGGGCTGCGCGACTACCGATAATCGCGCCCCAGCTACCACTCATCGGGGACCGACATGGCTGCCGCGACCTTTCCCTTCGCCAAATACCCGGCCTTCGCCGATCTGTCCGAGGCCAGCTACGACAGCTTGCGGGCGGCTTTGCAGGTCGAGCAGCACGCCCCCGGGCAGTCGATCCTGCGGCGCAACACCGGCACCACCCAGCTCAGTTTTCTGATCAGCGGCGAAGTTGAAATCCGGCGCAGCTTTTTTGAGCGCGACACCCTGAGTGCCAAAGACGCGCGCGGGCGCCAGCCACTGGAGCAGCTGGCCGGCGAAGCCCAGGTGCTCGCAGTCAGCAAATGCCGCGTGGCACGCATCGAACGCAGCGCGCTGGACACGCTGCGCGAACAGGCCCGCGAAGCCGCAGGCTATGGGGTGTCCATCCTCGATGACGCCACCAACAGCAGCAGCGACAACTGGATGCTCGGTGACAAGTCTGTGGAGGTCGACTGGATGTCGCGCTTCCTGCAATCGCCCATGCTCTCCGCATTGCCCGCCAGTCAGATCCAGCAGTTGATGGCGGTATTGCAGCGGCGCGACGTAAGCGCCGGCGAAACCCTGGTGCAGCGCGGCACCTCAGGCGACCAGTTCTTTGTGATCACCTCGGGCATGGCCCTGATACGCACCGCCGAGGACGGCCCCTTTAACGGCCGCGAGATCGAACTGTTGCCCGGCGACCACTTCGGCGAGGAAGCCCTGGTGGGCGACACCGTGCGCAGCGCTTCGGTGGTAATGGAAACCGACGGCACGGTGGGTTTTCTCACCCGCGACATGTTCGATGAATTGCTCAAACCCTGGCTGGTGGAAACCACCGACACCCTGGACCCGGAAGGCGTGCTGGTGGACGTCCGCTTCGCCGCCGAATGCCGCGGCGAACGCCCGGCCCAGGGCGCCCTCAATATCCCCATCCCGTACCTGCGCAGCCGCATGCAGGAACTGGATCGCAGCCGCCGCTACCTGGTCCTGCCCCGCGCGGGCAAACGCAGCGAACTCGCAACCTTCATCCTCCGCCAGGCCGGCTTCGACGCCCGCCTGCTGACCTGCTGATTCGTAGTTACCTGTCCCGCTGAGCCGGCTTGCCGGCTTAGTGCTTTCTGCCACTACCAGCCCAACATAGCAGCGCGTCCTGCGCCAGGTACCCCGCTAAAAACCACCGGGGATAACGAGCAAAGGCATGCGCGCTTATCCGGCGTGACCAAAAGCAAAGTCTGTCAGATCAATGCGTTGCCGATATTCCCGCCGAGATAACAGGACCGCGCTTATCCGATAAACACTCCTGCGCATATTGAAAGCGCTGGGATTTCGGCTATAAAGCATTAGTTGTTTTGAACCAAGTGCTTGCCGGCGAACTGCTTTGTGGTAAGAAGGGGCAAAGTGCGCCTGCGCGTTAATACGGTGCTAAATATGCGAGGTCTGGATGCGAGTCCTTCTCTTTATGCTGCTCATCGTGGCCGGACAGGCAAGTGCGGAATGTTATGTTGCGGGGGAGTTCAAGGGTGTTGGAGCGAGGGAGCACGATGGATTCTCATTTGACAAGGATGGCATGACCGGCCAGAGATTTATGGTGGATCTTTCTAGAAAAAATAGTCGAGTTACTCCAAATGATATGGAGTGCATCGAAGCCGGATTCAGAACTTTGGTGTGCTTTTCAGACATTGACGGTCGCGCGAGTGTGGAAACCTGGGCAGTCTATCCTGAGAGTGGCGTTGCCATATTCACCAAATTACGAAATGGGGTGGGGCCGCTAAATGGAGGTATGCTAATGCGTGGTAAGGTTCTTGGGACATGTGGGGAGTAGTTAACAATCGGCTGTTTTTGATAAATTTACACTGTCATCTTTTGTGTATGGAAATGCAAAAAATCTGGCATCAAAAATTTACCCGATGAGGTGGTCGTTATATATTCTAAATATGGAACATCAAGATAAAAACAATAAGCATAGATTTTTAGCAAGCCATTTAGTGAGCTTGATACTCAAAGGCGTACATGTTTTTGCGCTATTGCTGCTAATTATTGGTATATTTTTTTCCAATAAAATAGTGCTCGACTCCATGCAGGCCAAATCAATAATTCAGCTTGTGACAACCCCTTTAATTCTAGGGTTGGCTCCATATGGTGCATATTTGTTACCGTTTTTATTGTTATCAGCAGGTGTAATAATTTATTGCTTATAATGTTTGCTTATCTAAACAATAAATAAGCTGTCGAAAAATAGTTAAAGCATATAACAATGTGCATCAGGCCACGCATTTCATGTGCTGGGCTCGAAAAAGCTGCGCTATTGCTCGTCCTTTTTGTGGCGTTATAAAATTAAACTCAAGCTTGGAGAAGATCAGTGAGTGTGAAGTGTTTGAAATGCGGTCATCCAAGATCAGAAGTCATAGGGACACCTGATGAAGCGTGTCCGAATTGCGGTGCAATTTAC
>JAVEVZ010000213.1:0-5290 GCA_034004805.1 Spongiibacteraceae bacterium
GCGGCGGTGATGTGGCCCATGACTTATGGCGCCGACGTGAACTGGCTGGTCACCGAAAGCTCGCAGGCGGACAGGCGCGACGCCGGCCTGCACGCCGCGCTGCAGCGGGGCTCGACCAAAGGTCTGCTGGCGCGCCTGGCAAAACAGGCCGGGCAGCTTCCCGCCGATGGCCAGTCCGAAGATGACACGGTGCAGGCAGTGGACCGTATGAGCGCGGCTTATGCGGCGCAGATACTGAAGGACGAAAAGCCCGACCTCACGCTGGTGTATTTTCTTGAAGCGGACCATATGCAACACGCCCACGGCCCGGGTTCCACCCAGGCCGCAAGTGCGTTCAAACATATTGATGCGCATATCGGCACGTTACTCAGCGCCCTGAAGACCGCGGGTATCGAGGAGCGCACCAACGTCATTGTTGTGGGTGATCACGGATTCGCGCCGGTGCATACCGCCCTCAACGTCAACCGGCTGTTGCTGGACCTGGGCTATGCCCGCATGGAGCAGGGCAGGCTGGTCAACGATCTGGTGCGTTTTGATTCCCAGGCGGGCTCGGGGGCGTTTTATCCGCTGCCCGGCGCCTCTGCGCAGGCACTGGCGGAATTCGGTCAGCGCCTGGAAGCACTGGTGAACAGCCGCTACCGCACACTGGTGGACTATGTGTCGGCGCAGCAGCTGCGCGAGCTGGGCGGCTATCCCGGTGCGATTGCGGCGCTCTCGGCAGCGCCCGGCTACATGCTGGTGCCACTGCCCGTACCTTATCCCGCGGTGGCCACCCACCATAACCGCGGCATGCACGGCTATTTGCCGGACAGGCCCGACATGGCCACCGGGCTGATCGCTGCGGGCCCGGGTTTTCAGTCCGGCGCGCGTCCGCCGGTATTGCGGCTGCTGGATGTGGCGCCCACGATTGCCGCTCTTCTTGGCCTGGCATTGCCGGCGGCTGAAGGCAGCGCCATCGTGGGCATACTCAACACGCCGGCGGACCCCCGCAGTCCACTCTAGGGGGGCTGAAAACGACTGCGCTCGCCAGGTTTTTCGAAGATTCTCTGGCTCGTGCCTGGAGCGCGGCGCGGCGGGCAGCGGCTAACCGCCGGCTATTTGATCCAGCGCAAGCCCGGTGGCTACTGTCCGGTTTTGTAACTGCGCTGGCCCGGTTGTCACATTACTCTGCAGGCCTTAGCACTGCTGTCAGGAGCACAATCATGGGGCTCAGACGTTCTGCGGCCATCGTCGGTATGGCCCAATTCAAACCGCGCAAAATGCGCGATCTCGCGGGTGTTGGCACCTGTCTGGAGCAGATGGCCACCCTGTCCCTGGATGCACTGCAAGACGCCGGCCTGGCGCTGGCCGATATCGATGGCCTGATCACCGGGCGCATCGCCGAGGCCGAGCACTTTGTGCCCGCCACGGTGATTGAGTACCTGGGCTTGGAGACGCGGTTTTCCGAACTGATGGACCTGGGGGGCGCCTCCTCCACCAGCGGCGTATTGCGCGCGGCGATGGCCATTCACGCCGGCCTGGCGCGGGCGGTGCTGGTGGTCATGCCCTCGGGCATTGCCGAACCGCCCCCGGTGGCGGCGACGGCGGACGACGCACACACCTTCGGCGCCTCCAGCGCGCAGTTCGGCTCGCCTCAGGCGGAGTTCGAAATTCCCTACGGACACCTGGCCCAGAACACCGGCTACGGGCTGATTGCGCGGCGCTATGCAGAAGTGCACGGCTATGACCAGCGCGCCATGGCGCGCCTGGTGGCGCAGCAGCGCCACAACGCCTGCGCCAATCCCGACGCGATTTTTTACGGCCAGCCCCTCACCGAGGACGACGTGCTGGCCAGCCCGATGATCGCGCCGCCGCTGCACATGCTGGAGATCGTCATGCCGGTGTGGGGTGGCGCGGCGGTGGTGGTGGTGGCGCCCGATATGGCCACACGCTGCCCGCAGCGCCCGGTCTGGCTGCTGGGTGCCGGCGAATACCTGGCCCACAAGAGCGCCGCCTACGCGCCGGATATCCTGGAAACGCCGGTGTACCGCGCCTCACAGCAGGCGTTTCTGATGGCGGGCATGAAGCCGGGCGACATGGATCTGGCGCAGCTCTACGATTGCTACAGCATCACGGTGCTGCTGAATCTGGAAGATGCCGGCTTCTGTGCCAAAGGCCAGGGCATGGATTTTCTGCGCGAGCGCGACCTGACCTGGCAGGGAGATTTCCCCCTCAACACCCACGGCGGCCAGCTGAGCTTCGGCCAGCCGGGCCAGGCGGGTGGCATGACACAGCTGTGCGAGGCCGTTCAGCAGATACGCGGCACCGCGGGGGAACGTCAGCTCGCGCATTGCGACACGGTCTATGTGTCCGGCACCGGCGGCGTGATGAGCGAGCAATCTGTGCTGATTCTGGGGGGTGAATAATGTACGCCAAGCCCATGCCACTGCCCACCCGCACCAGCCAGCCATTCTGGGATGCGCTGCGCGACCACCGGCTGGTGATGCAGCGCTGCAAGGACTGCGACCGCTGGATCTGGTATCCGCGCCCCCACTGTCACCACTGCGGCTCGCGGGACTGGCAGTGGCTGCCCCTCAGCGGCGAGGCCACGCTCTACAGCGTGTGCGTCAGTCCGCGCCCCACGGCACCCATGTTCGCCGACGAAACGCCCCAGGCCCTTGCGCTGGTGGAGCTGGCCGAGGGCCCGCGCCTGACCACCACCCTGGTGGGCGCGGCGGATGCGGCGTGGCGCGTCGGCATGCCCCTGGCGCCGGTGTTCGACGACAGGGGTCCCGTGACCCTGCTGCGCTTTGGCCCGGTTGCGGGCCAGACGTAAGCCTCGCAACAAGGGGCTTAGGACCTGCATTGCCCCGGCCGGGTTCAGTTATCTGATCAGCCTTTGCGGCGCGCAGCGGTTTCGGCGCGCCGCGCTACCCTCCCGCGCCGCGCGGGGTCATCATGGCGCCATCACTCATTGTTGTTGATGGAGACAAGAGCCGTGACTCAGGATTCAAAGCAGAGCAAGAGCGTCTACGACAATCATCAGGCGCGGGTCATGCGCTTTGGCGAGGATGGCTACACCGTCATTCTGGTTGACGAGCCGGCGCCGGGGGTCAAGCGCATCACCCTCAACCGCCCCCACAAACGCAACGCGCTGAACCACGCCCTGCGCGGCGAAATACTCCACGCCCTGCAGGCGGGGGACCACGACGACAGCGTGCGGGTACAGATCCTGCGCGGCGCGGGCAGCTGCTTTTCCGCCGGCTACGACCTGGGCGACGGCAACGACGGACTGGAGCTGCCGTTCTTCACCGCCCAGGGCGACAGCCAGTGGCCGCGCCATGTCACCGAGGGCTGGATGGGCATCTGGGATATGGCCAAGCCGGTTATCGCCCAGGTTCACGGCTATTGCCTGGCCGGTGGCAGCGAGCTCGCCACCGGTTGCGACCTCGTCTACATGGCCGACGACGCCCAGATGGGCTATCCCGCAGTGCGCTTCGGCGTGCCCGACATGCAGTTCCACCCCTGGCTGGTGGGTATGCGCAAGGGTATGGAAATGCTGCTCACCGGTGATTCCCTGTCGGGTATCGAATGCGCCCAGCGCGGCTGGGCCACCGCCAGTTATCCCCCGGACCAGCTGGAAGACAAGGTGTTGGAGATCGCCCGCCGCATCGCACTGTTGCCCCCCGATATCGTGCGCACCAACAAACGCGCCGTACACCGGCAGATGGAGGTGATGGGCCTGCGCCAGGGCATCCGCGCCGGCACCGAGCTGTGTACCCTGGGCATCCACCAGCCCGGCTTCAAAGCCTTTATCGGCGACCTCAAGGAAAAGGGCGTCAAAGGCGCGCTGCAAAAACGCGACGAAAAATTCGGCGACTACCGCACCGCGGCCAGGCCGGACGGGAGCGAAGACTGAGTGCAAAAGCTACGTGTTTCTTTGCCTTTGACGCCCGCTTTCTTAACCGTCCAAGAGCGCGATTAACGCCAAGGGATAATGAATATCTGAGTAAGGGAATAATGGAGACAAGCCATGCACACTGAGTCACAGCCACGACAGCACGAGAAATATGCCGGGCGCAACAAGCACCGTCGTTCATTCCTGCCGGGCCTGTGCCTTCTCGGCGCGCTGCTGGTGCACCTGCCGGCGGCGCTCGCCAGTGAGCGGCCCAATATCCTGGTGATCATGCCCGACGACGTCGGCTACTGGAACGTCGGCGCCTACAGTCACGGCATGATGGTGCCGACGCCCAATATCGACCGCATTGCCAGCGAAGGCATGCTCTTTACCGACCACTACGCCCACCCCTCCTGCACCCCGGGCCGTGCCGCCTTTATCACCGGCCAGCTGCCCGTTCGCACCGGGCTCACCACGGTGGGCATGCCCGGCTCGCCGATAGGGCTGGATGCACGCGACCCCACGCTGGCCGAAGTGCTCAAACCGCTCGGCTACCGCACAGCACAGTTCGGCAAAAATCATCTGGGCGATAGAAACAGCCACCTGCCGACCGTGCATGGCTTTGACGAATTCTTCGGCAATTTGTACCACCTCAATACCGAGGAAGAGCCCGAGCTGGCCATGTGGGGCGGGCAGGGCGAGGCCAAAGCCTTCGACGCCCGTTATCGCCCCCGGGGTGTGCTGGATTGTGTCGCCACGGACAAAGTGGACAAAACCGTGGACCCGCGCTTCGGCGCGGTGGGCAAGCAACGCTGCAAGGATACGGGCCCCCTGACCCGCAAGCGCATGGAAACCGTGGACGAAGAATTCCTGGCACGCACCCGGAAGTTTATTCGCCAGGCAAGCACCGACGACAAGCCGTTTTTCGTGTGGTTCAACCCGACACGCATGCACATCTACACGCACCTGAAACCGGCATCGCGGAACCTGGCAACGCGCCATTCCTCCGAGTTTGATGTGTTCGGCAGCGGCATGATGGAGCATGACGGCCATGTCGGCCAACTGTTGAAGCTGCTCGACGAACTGGGCATCGCCGATAACACCATCGTGGTCTACACGACCGACAACGGGGCGATGACCTCCTGGTGGCCGGACGGCGGCACGACGCCATTCCGCGGCGAGAAAGCCACCACCTGGGAGGGCGGGGTGCGGGTGCCGCTGCTGGTTCGCTGGCCGGGCCACATGAAAGCCGGGTCGGTCTCCAATGGCATCCAGAGCCACGAAGACCTGTTCACCACGCTGGCAGCCGCTGCGGGCGCCGGCAATGTGCGGGAACAGCTGCGTGACTCACACCACGTCCATATCGACGGCGTCAACAACCTCGACCACTGGGTCAAGGCTGCGCCATCCAAA
>JAVEVZ010000214.1:0-5251 GCA_034004805.1 Spongiibacteraceae bacterium
CAGTGAACAATGGTTGCGGGAGTGGATCGACCCGGCACTTTCCACCGAGGCTCTCGCCCACCGCCTGACGATGGCCGGCCTGGAGGTCGATGCGATCGACGCTGTTGCCGGCGAGTTCAGCTGCGTCGTGGTCGGCGAGGTGCTGAGCGTCAGCCAGCACCCCGATGCCGACAAGCTCCGCGTCTGCGAAGTCAGCACAGGCCAGGACACGTATCAGGTGGTGTGCGGCGCAGATAATGTGCGTGCGGGGCTCAAGGTGCCATTTGCCCTGGTCGGTGCCGTGCTGCCCGGCGGGCTCAAGATCAAGAAGGCGAAGCTGCGCGGTGTCGAGTCCAGCGGCATGTTATGTGCCGAGCAGGAACTGGGCCTGTCCGATGCCTCGGCAGGCTTGCTTGAGCTGCCCGCTGACGCACCGACAGGAAAGGACCTGCGCGATTACCTGCAACTCGATGACCGCGTGATCGAGTTGGGGGTCACGCCCAACCGCGCCGACTGCCTCAGTATCCGGGGTATCGCGCGCGACCTGGCTGCGGTGCTGGGGACGGCGGCCACCGAGCCTGCGCTGGCGCCACAGGCTGCGCGCACGGACGCAACGTTTCCGGTAGCGGTGCATGCGACCGCAGATTGTCCGCGCTATCTGGGGCGCGTGGTCAGGGGCGTGGATATCAGCCGTCCCACACCACTGTGGATGCAGGAAAAATTGCGCCGCGCCGGCATTCGCTCGATCGACGCCGTCGTGGATATCACCAACTATGTGTTGCTGGAACTGGGCCAGCCCATGCACGCCTTCGACCTGGCCCGCCTTCGGGACGGCATCGTGGTGCGCCATGCGGAGGCCGGTGAAACCCTGGTGCTGCTCAACGGACAGACCATTAAGCTGGCGGCGGGGGACCTGGTGATTGCCGATGCCAGTGGGCCCCTCGCCCTGGCCGGCATCATGGGCGGCAGCGCCAGCGCCGTCGATGAACAGACCCGGGACATCTTTCTGGAATCCGCGCATTTCAATCCCGAGCGGCTCGCCGGGCGCGCGCGCCGCTATGGCCTGCACACCGACTCCTCTCACCGCTTCGAGCGCGGCGTCGATCCGGAGCTGCCGCGAATAGCTATGGAGCGCGCCACGGAGCTGCTGCTGGCCTGCGTCGGTGGCGAGCCGGGTCCGGTGACCGAATGTGTGGACCAACAGACATTGCCCCGGCGCGAGCCCATCGCACTGCGCCGCGCCCGCATCCAGCGCCTGCTGGGCGTGGCTGTCAGCGACCAGCAGGTTGAGACCCTGCTGGGTGCGCTGGGCCTTGAGCTCAGCGCCGATCAGGACGGCTGGCGGGTACAGCCGCCGTCCTGGCGCTTTGATCTGGCGCTGGAAGTGGACCTGATCGAGGAGCTGGCGCGCCTGGTGGGCTACGAGCAGATCCCCGCCCGGTCGATACAGACCACCCTGGCGCTGCGGCCGCAGTCCGAAACCCGCCAGCCGCTGGGCGGGCTGCGCCAGCGGCTTATCGCCAGGGGCTACCAGGAGGCGGTGACCTACAGCTTTATCGATCGCGGCCTGCAGTCGGCGGTACAGCCGGAGCTGGCGCCTGCTGAGCTGGTCAACCCCATTTCGGCTGAGCTGAGCGTGATGCGCACCAGCCTGATGAGTGGCCTGCTGCGGGCGCTGAGCTATAACCTCAATCGTCAGCAGTACCGGGTGCGCCTGTTTGAAACCGGACTGCGGTTTCTCGTGACCGACGCGGGCCTGAAGCAGACGGAAACCCTGGCGCTGCTGGCCAGTGGTCGGCGCGCACCGGAATCCTGGTCCGAGTCGGGTGAGGCGGTGGATTTCTACGACCTCAAGGGCGACCTTGAAACGGTGGCCGGCGCAGGCCTTGAGTTCGCCCGTGGTGAGCATCCGGCTCTGCACCCGGGGCAGTGTGCCGCGGTTCACAAAAACGGGCATTTGATCGGCCATATCGGCACTTTGCATCCAGACTTACAGCGACGCCTGGATATTGATCAGCCGGTGGTGCTCGCGGAGCTGGATCTGGCACCGTTATTAAGCACAGAGCTGCCGCGATTCAAGGCCTTATCGCGGTTTCCTGAAGTGCGACGGGATATTGCCGTGGTGGTCGACCGCAGCCTTGCCGCCGCCGATTTATTGGCGATTGTTCGAGACATGGCAGGGGACTACCTTACAAACCTCAGGTTGTTTGATACTTATGAAGGTAAAGGTATTGATCCACAAAGAAAAAGTTTGGGCCTAGGCTTGACGTTCCAGCATTCATCACGCACTCTTAATGAGGATGAAATCAATGACGCAGTGGCTCGTGTGGTCGCCGCGCTGAATACGCATTTCGGAGCGACGTTAAGGAATTGACCATGGGAGCTCTCACCAAGGCTGAAATGGCCGAGCGCCTGTATGAAGAGCTCGGGCTGAACAAGCGTGAGGCAAAGGAACTGGTCGAGGCCTTTTTCGAAGAGATCCGGACGTGCCTGGAATCTAACGAACAGGTGAAGCTCTCGGGCTTCGGCAATTTTGATTTGCGGGACAAGAGTCAGCGTCCCGGGCGCAACCCCAAAACCGGCGAAGAGATCCCGATTTCCGCACGGCGTGTGGTGACATTCAGGCCCGGGCAGAAGTTAAAGGCGCGAGTCGAGGCATATGCTGGAACCAAGCAATAACGACGAACTTCCTCCAATCCCGGGCAAGCGCTATTTCACCATCGGTGAGGTCAGTGACCTGTGTGACGTCAAGCCACACGTACTGCGCTATTGGGAGCAGGAGTTTCCGCAACTCAAGCCGGTCAAGCGACGCGGCAATCGCCGCTATTATCAGCGCCAGGATGTGCTGATGATCCGCCAGATCCGCAGCCTGCTCTACGATCAGGGTTACACCATCGGCGGTGCGCGCCAGCGCATGTCCGGCGAAGACAGCAAGGAAGACACGCAATACCGCCAGATGCTGCGGCAAATGATCGTCGAACTCGAAGACGTGCTGAAAGCACTGAAATCCTAGTTCACTCCAGCGTTCATTTTGGGTATGATGCGCGCCTCGTTTGTGAGGCATTCGATTTCGGGGCGTAGCGCAGCCTGGTAGCGCACCACACTGGGGGTGTGGTGGTCGCAGGTTCAAATCCTGCCGTCCCGACCAATTTCCCTTCAGCAACACCTAAGACCGTATCCAGAGCCCTGTATAGCAGGGCTTTTTTGTGGCCGTCCCGCGGGCAGAGCGAAGTATGCCCGCTTGCCGAGTGCGCTGCCGGCACCGGGTCCGGGCGCCAGTTCGCCGCGAATCCATGAGCGGCCGCGAGGAGCGCGGCTTTGCACGGTGCTGCGAGCCTCTTTGGCCCGGTCACGTAGCGGATAGAACCCGCACACAGTTCATCCCGTTGGTCTATTTGCCACTAACAACCTGCGTTCGGGGTGTTGTTGCCCAGATCGCTGTCAGGTTATGTTTTGCTGGCATTGAGTCCGCAGACCGCTGGCAGAACTGCGCTGCTTGCGGCCCGTCAGGTCGGACTACAAGGCTGCGAGAGGACTCAACCATGGTTGCGCGCACAGAACGCTCTTTCTGCCGTCTCTGCATGGGGCACTGTGGGGTCAGGGTGTCGGTCGACGATCAGGACCGTGTTGTCAGCGTTGACGCCGACCGCGAAGACCCGTTTACGCTGGGTTACGCCTGTTTCAAGGGCCTGCAATCAGGTGCGGCACACAACAGCGAAAAACGTGTTTTGCAGCCGCTCAAGCGACAGCCGGGTGGCAGTTTTGCGCCCATCGGTGTCGAACAGGCCCTGGATGAGATCGCCGACCGACTCCGCCCTCTGATCGACCAGTATGGAGCTGGTGCGATCGGCGGCTACAAGGGCGGCGGCGCGTTCTTTACCTCTTCCTCTCTGATGATGCTGAACGACTGGCTGCGCGCGCTGGGGTCTCCCAAGGCGTTCTCGACAGTCACCATCGACCAGTCCGCCAAATACGTGACCGCCGGGCGCCTAGGCATTTGGCCCGCGGGCAGGGATCCATTCCACAAGGGTGACGTATTTCTTATTGTCGGCGGCAATCCGCTGGTGTCGGTTTCCACCTTTGGCTTCGATACCCGCAACCCGGCCAAGCGCCTGAAACAGGCGCAGGAGCGGGGGATGAAACTGATCGTTATTGATCCCCGTCGCACCGAAACCGCCAGAAACGCTGATGTCTTTCTGCAACCGGTCCCCGGTGAAGATGCCGCGCTACTCGCGGGCATGCTGCGGCTGATCCTGGAAAATAACTGGCATGATCAGGACTTCTGTGCGCGCTACGTAGGGGACATGGACGCGCTTCGCGAGAGCTTGCAGCCCTTTACGCTCGATCGTGTTGCAGCGCGAACCGGGGTTCCCGCCCAACACATTGTGGAGGCAACCGAACTCTTTGCGTGGCAGAGCAAACGCGGTGCCGCCACCAGCGCAACGGGACTGGACATGTCGCCGCACTCCAACCTCGCCGAGCACCTGGTAGAGGTGTTGAACGTCGTTTGCGGGCGTTTTATCCGTGAAGGCGAGGAGGTTCCCAACCCCGGTGCCTTAATGCCGCGCTGGCCGCGCAAGGCCGAGGTAATTCCGGCCCCGCGGTGGTGGGAGGCGGGTTACCACAGCCGCTTTGGATTCGGCCTTCTGGACGGGGAACTGCCCACCGGCTCGCTGCTGGATGAAATACTGGAGCCGGGTGCGGACCGGATACGGGCGCTGCTGGTGCACGGTGGCAACCCTGCTTTGGCCATGCCGGACCAGCCCCGCACGGTCGACGCCCTGAGCCGCCTTGATCTGTTGGTGTGTATCGATCATCGCATGACGGCAACCGCACAGCTCGCAGACTACATCCTGCCGCCGACCCTGCAGTACGA
Source organism: Spongiibacteraceae bacterium (assembly GCA_034004805.1). GTDB lineage: Bacteria > Pseudomonadota > Gammaproteobacteria > Pseudomonadales > CAMLJR01 > JAVEVZ01. The sequence goes on from JAVEVZ010000214.1 coordinate 4,856, forward strand.
ACGGGCGGATTTGCCCATGTTTATTTATGAGGTACTGCTGTTTCCCGAGCCCTTCACGCGATACACGCCCGCTATTGCCAAGCCGCCAGCCGGCGCGGATGTCCGCGATGACTGGTACTACTTCTGGGGACTCGCCAAGCGTTTGAACCTTGAGCTCAGCTACTGGGGGCAGGCGCTGGATATGAACCGGCCTCCCACCACCGATGCGCTGTTGGAGATTGCTGCGCAACATTGCCCACTGTCAGTGGGTGAAATTGCCGAACATCCCCACGGGGTGGTGCTGGGTGGCCCCGCTGTGGTGGTGGAGCCGGGCGACCCTGAGACCCCCCACCGCTATACCACTGTCCCCGCAGATGTCGCTGCTGAACTGGGACAGGTGCTCTCGGGGCCGGACAG
>JAVEVZ010000215.1:0-5214 GCA_034004805.1 Spongiibacteraceae bacterium
CAGCCACCCCTCCGGATCGGCGCGCATTATACCGTTGCCGTCCGGGGCGGCAACAGCCGCTTGCCCTTGTGCGGGCAAGCGGTGCAGGTCAACGGTCAGTGCGTGTTGCGCTGGCGTGGATCATTGCTGGCGCGGGAGGTGGTGACCGCCGGCGCGGGGACTGGTGGTGCGCTGGAGGTCGGTACTTCCAGGATGCGGGTTTTCACCTCTACCTGAACCTTGGTCGGGCGCGGCTTCTGGCGCGGGTCGTTGGGAGCCCGGCCGGGGGCCTGCTGGCCATTGGTTGCGCCCGCAGCTGCTGCGGGTTCGGCTGCCGCAACAGGCGCTGCCGGTGCCGTGTCGGCGGGCCTGGCCTCGGGCTCGGCCTTCGCTGCAGGCTGGCTTTCAGTTTGCTCATGCAATGCTGCTTCAGGCTGGGCGTCTGCTTCAGGCTGCACTTGCGCTTCAGGCTGGGCTTTGGCTTCGGGCTTGGCTTCTGATTCGACTTCGGCATTAACCCGGGGCTCGGTCTTCACCGCTACCGGCGTTTCAGCCGCAACGTCTGTCTGGCTTTCAGCCGGCGAGTTGGTGTCGGTCTCAGCGGACGCCCTGGTCCTGCGTCTGGTCGAGGGCTTGGCGGGGGCTGCGACGTCGTCAGCGGCGGATGACGTCTCGACAGACTCACTGGCCTCGGCAGCCGGAGCGAGGTCGAGGCTGGCCTGCTGCGCTGCCGGCTTCGGGTCCCGTGCGGGTGCGCTGCTGGCCGGGGTATTCTCGACGGTGTTCTCCGGGGCGCTGGCTTGCTGGACATTACTGTCCGTGGTTCCAGTGTCCTGCTCGTCGGTCTCCTGGCTGTTCAGGCCCTCGCGCTGCCTGGGCGCCGGCGAACGGGTGCGCTTGCCGCCCGGACGCCGGGCGGGACGGTTGTCGTTGGCAGGCTGTTCGGCGGCCTGAGCGGTCCCGGTATCCGGCACATCGGTGGTGGCTTCGACGTCCTGCTCGCGGCGCGGGCGATCGCTGCGCGCACTGCGGCTGTCGTCGTCGCGGCGCTGGCTGCTGCGGCTGCGGCGCTGCCCGCTTTCATCGCGGCTGGTGTCACGGGTTTCACGGCTGGTGCGGCTGTCGTCCCGGCTGCCGCGATTGTCGTCGCGGTTGCTGCGGCTTTCTTCCCGGCCGCTATCGCGGGTGTCGCGGGCTTCGCGATTGTCGCGGCCATTCTCGCGACTGCTGTCACGGCTGCCATCCCGGCCGCGCTCGCTCTGGCGACTGCGGCCGCCACGGGTGCCGCGGCGGCGGTTGCTGCTCTGGCTGCGGTCGCTGGAAGCAACGCGTCGCTGGGTCTGGCTGGGTTCGGTTTGTTCGGCTTCGGTCGTATCGCTGCCGGTATCATTGACGCCAAACAGGAACTGCTTGATGCGTCCCAGCAGGCCGCCACCAGAGCCAGGGCTCAAGGCCACGGGAGCGGGGCTGGGCGCTTGCTGCGCGGGTTCAACGTTGATTGCCGGCGCCGGTGGCAGGCTGCTGAGGGCCTGCACTGCGGCCTGTTGCGGCGGCGCCACATGCGGCGTGTCCAGGCTGCTGTCGTCCGCGGTGACCTCGGGCTCGATTTCAAAGCTCAGGGCGGCGTTGTTGATGATCTCGTCATCGCGCAGCCGCTGCACTTCGAAGTGGGGAGTCTCCAGCAGTGCGCTGGGCACGATCACGATACGCGATTCGGTGCGGCGTTCGGCATCGCTGATCGCCTGGCGCTTTTCGTTGAGCAGGTACGCGGCGACATCGACCGGCACGATGGCGCGGATCTCGGCGCTGCGCTCCTTGTTGGCCTCTTCTTCGACCAGGCGTAGTATCGACAGAGCGAGGGATTTCGTGTCCCGGATCATGCCCTGGCCGCTGCAACGTGGGCATACCCGGGCGCTGGTTTCCTCGAGCGACGGACGCAGGCGCTGGCGCGACATTTCCAGCAGGCCAAAGCGCGAAATGCGACCTAACTGGACCCGCGCGCGGTCAGCCTGCAGGGCGTCGCGCATGCGGGTTTCGACATCGCGCTGATTGCGGGTCGAGCCCATATCGATGAAATCGATCACGATCAGGCCGCCGATATCCCGCAGGCGCAACTGGCGCGCGATTTCGTCGGCCGCCTCGAGGTTGGTCTGCAGGGCCGTCTCCTCGATGCCTTCGCCCTTGGTGGCACGGGCCGAGTTGATGTCGATGGCGACCATGGCTTCGGTGGGATCGATAACGATGGAGCCGCCCGACGGCAGTTTCACTTCGCGCTGGTAGGCCGTCTCGATCTGGGCCTCGATCTGGTAGCGGTTGAACAGCGGTACCGGATCCTGATAGAGCTTGATGCGGTTCTGGAAGTGCGGCATGACCTGGCGGATAAACGTCATGCCCTGGTTGTAGGCATCCTCGTTATCGATCAACAGCTGATCGATATCCTGGCGCAGGTAGTCGCGTATCGCGCGGATGATGACGTTGCTTTCCTGCAGGATCAGGAAGGGGGCTTTCTTTTCCTTGGCCGCTGCGGTCACCGACTCCCACAGGTGCAGCAGATAGTCCAGATCGAGCTGCAGTTCTTCAGGCTGGCGTCCGACCCCGGCGGTGCGCACGATGACGCCCATGCCGTCGGGAATTTCGATGGAGCTCAGGGCATCGCGCAGTTCGTTGCGCTCTTCGCCTTCGATGCGGCGCGAAATGCCGCCGGCGCGCGGGTTGTTGGGCATCAATACCAGGTAGCGGCCGGCGATGCTGATAAATGTGGTGAGAGCCGCGCCCTTGTTGCCGCGCTCTTCCTTGTCGACCTGGACGATGACTTCGGTGCCTTCCCGCACCACGTCTTTGATCTTCATCTTGCCGCCGATATCCGAGGGCTGGCGATAGAAGTATTCGCGGGCAATTTCTTTCAGGGGCAGAAAGCCGTGGCGCTCGGCGCCGAAATCGACAAAGGCGGCTTCGAGACTGGGCTCGACCCGGGTGATGGTGCCTTTATAGATATTGGATTTTTTCTGGATGCGGGTGCGGTTCTCGATATCCAGATCGTACAGGCGTTGGCCATCGACCAGCGCTACGCGCAACTCTTCGGGTTGAGTTGCGTTGATCAACATTCTCTTCATTTAGGACGTGTCCTGTATGGCCAGGGCATCGTCACACCGCGCTTGCGGATGATTTGTATGGCCTCGGTCAATGCCGGGTTGTAGCCGAATACAGGCGATTGGCGAATATGTGTCGCCGTATATCCCATATCAATGCAGCGCTCACCGCTACACCGACCGATATTTGTCGTCTGTCGTCCGCCACCGGCCCTTGATTGCCGAGGCGCCGTGGAGGGGTTTTATGGTTTGGGCTCTGCGGTGCGCAATCTGCATTCACCGGTGTTCGCCAACCCGTCCACGTCAAAAACATTTGCAAGTGCGCGCGCGATCGCTGCCGGCACTGTTAATAACATCGCTGCGCTGGGTTAGAATTGCGCGGCTTCTGTACACTCTTTCATTTGCGGATGGGCCTGATTGACATCACTGGTCATCGCTTGATGAGGCTCCATCCAGGGGTACTCCAGGGTACATTGCCCAACGGTATTTCCCGGCTACCCAGCCTTATGTTGCTGGGGCGGACACCAGTCCTGGTCCAATGTGGCGCCGAGCATATCAGTATTTTTTAACGCCATCAATTACTTACGTGGGATATTTAATGACTGATCAGGAGGCCGCCGGAGGCGTCGGCGTGCGCATGGTGGCCGTGTCCGCGGAGCAGGGTGACCAGCGCATCGACAATTTCCTTCTTCGCGAGCTGAAAGGTGTTCCCAAATCAAGGGTTTACCGCCTGCTGCGCAAGGGCGAGGTGCGGGTCAACCGGTCGCGGGTCAAGGCTGACTACCGGGTCCAGCCCGGCGACCAGGTGCGGATACCGCCGGTGCGCACGGCACAGGCGGTGGCCCCGGCCCGGCCCTCCGCGGGGCTCAGTGGAGTACTGGCGGCCCGCATTCTGTACGAGGACGCGGGCCTGTTGATTGTCGACAAGCCCGCCGGGCTGGCGGTGCACGGCGGCAGCGGACTGGATCTGGGACTCATTGAAGCGCTGCGCGCCATGCGGCCTGAAGCCCCGTTCCTGGAGCTGGTGCACCGGCTGGACCGCGATACCTCGGGCTGCGTGATGATCGCCAAGAAGCGCAGCGCCCTGCGCAGCCTCCACGCGATGCTGCGCGGCACGGGCATCACCAAGGTTTACTGGGCACTGGCAGACGGGCGCTGGCCGGCCCACACCCGCAGGGTCGACGCGCCGCTGGCCAAGAATGTGCTGAAGTCAGGGGAGCGCCTGGTCAAGGTGGCGGCGGAGGGCAGACCGGCCTTGACGGAGTTTGCGGTGCTGGAGCGCTTTGCGCGGGCAACCCTGGTAGAAGCGCGCCCCATCACCGGCCGCACCCACCAGATTCGTGTTCACGCCAAGCAGGCGGGCCACGCGCTGCTGGGCGATGAAAAGTATGGCCAGCGCGACGCCAACGCCTGGGCCAGAGAGCAGGGGCTCAAGCGCCTGTTTCTGCATGCCAGCCGCCTCGAGCTGCCATGGGAGGGCGCCCGGCTGGCGGTGAGTGCGCCCCTCGGCCCGGAGCTGGAGGCAGTGCTGCAGCGGCTGCGAGCGCAGGGCGGTAGACTTTGAAACAAACATCCATGCTGCTGATATTTGACTGGGACGGCACCCTGATTGATTCCACGGGCAAGATCGTGCGCTGCATGCAGGCCGCCATCGCCGAGCAGAACCTGCCGAGCCTGCCGGATGAGGCGGTGCGCAACATTATCGGGCTGGGCCTGTCCGAGGCGCTCAGAACCCTGTTCCCCGCCGCGCAGCCGGGGGTTCTCGAGCGGCTGCGCGAAGACTATGCGCGCCACTTTATAGCAGCTGACCAACAGCCCTGCGCCTTTTTCCCCGGGGTTAAGGGCACCTTGGACGCCCTGCGCGCGCGGGGCTGCGCGCTCGCGGTGGCTACCGGTAAGAGTCGTCGCGGACTGGATCGCGTGCTGGCCAATCTGGGGATGAGCCGCTACTTCGAGGCGACCCGGTGCGCGGACGAGACCCGCTCCAAGCCCCACCCGCAGATGCTCCATGAGTTGCTGTCGGAGCTGGGAGCCGGGCCGGACCAGGCGCTGATGGTGGGGGATACCGAGTACGATCTGGCCATGGCCAAAGCCGCGGGCATGGCGTCAGTGGCGGTGCGCTACGGCGCCCACGCCCCCGAGCGCC
>JAVEVZ010000216.1:0-5195 GCA_034004805.1 Spongiibacteraceae bacterium
GCAGAACAGTTTCACTTCGAGTACTGCGAAGCTTGCATCTGCTCAGAAGTGATGAGCATAAGAGCTGTTTGATTTCCCTAACTATTCTGAGTGAATAGCGGGTGGTGTCGCTGCTATACTGCGCCTAACTTTCACGCCCGCAACGAGGTTGTCATGATTGAACAGGAACAAGCCAGCGACGCCAAAGCCGATGCCATTGCAGCCATCGCGATTATCGCTATTGTGATCAGCACCGTGGTCTTCTGGCTTCATTCGATGTGAAGGCTTTGAGGATTGCGGTGCCGACGATCCGGCGGCGGGATCTACTGTCCCGCCTGTCGCAGCACCGTTGAAACCACGCCGTATACAATAGCCACAAAGAGTGTGGTGAAAATAATGCCGGCAACGACGAAGGGCGCTGCACGACCATAGCCGAAGTCCCGTTCCCGATTTTTCCGGCTCTGGACCCCGAACGCCGCAGCAATCACTGAGCCCACAATCTGCCAGTGGCTCGGCTTGGATTGGTTGTTACCTCCGGCATCGCCGTTGGTGGTGTAGTCATCTTTCATAAACGGTTGTCCTGCCAGCGTTCGCCGTGCCAACGGCGTGTAAATACGAGAGCGCTGATTATCCGCTCGCTGAGCTGGATGAGCCAGATACCCGTCAGCCCCAGCCCGAACAGCAGGCTGCCGATAGCGACAGCCGGCAGCAGATAACCCCATTGCAATACCAGAGCGTAGAGCATCACGCGACGGTTGTCGCCGGCGCCCAGCAGCGCCTGACTCAACACCTGGGTTGCCGCCTGCAGCACGGCCATGGCACCGCTGATCTGCAGTGGCAGGCGCGCCATGTCGAACAGCTCGGGGCGGCTGGGTATGAACAGCGCGATTATCCGGTCCGGGGCCAGCAGCAGCGGCAACCCCAGCACCGCCAGTACCGGTGCCGCAACCCGCAGGCTGGACCAGCCCCACTGCAGGGCGGCACGCGGATCAGCCTTGCCGAGGCTCTGGCTGACCAGCGTGGTAGCCGCCATCCCGAAGGCGTGGGCGGGCAGGATAACTAGTAGTGAAACACTCAGCACCGCATGGCCCACCGCCAGCGCCTCGACGCTGATGCGCCCCAACAGCCAATAGAAGACCGACATGCCCAGCGCGACCAGCAGTTGCTGCATGCCACTGGGCAGTGCCATGCGCCATATGACTCCCATGGTGCGTGGCCGGGGCTTCGCCAGGCCACCTGCCTGCAGTCGAAACAGCGTGGCGACATAGAGCAGGGTCCCGGTGGCTACCGCCAGCGTGCTGCCCAGTCCCGAGCCGCTGGCGCCCAGCGCCGGCATTCCGAAAGCACCGTAGATCAGGCCATAGCTGAAAAACACATTGCTGGCCTGTATCGCCAGCAGAATTTTCATATAGACCGCGCTGCGCCGCAGGCCGGTCCAATAACCGCGAAACGCGAAGTTAATACCCAGCAGCGCCACACTCAGTGTGCGGTAGCGAAAATACTCCACGCTGACTGCCAGCACCTGGGGATCATCGTTGTACACCGACATCAGGAGCGGTGCGGCCAGCCAGAACAATACGCCGAGTCCGCCCCCGATCAGCAGCGCCAAGACCAGACCGCCGCTGAGGGGTTCCGTCAGCGTGTCGAACTCACCTGCGCCGAGGCGGCGGGCAACCAATGTCTGCACGCCTACGGCGATACCCAGCACCGCAGATACTGCGAGAAAGTTGGCATAACTGCCCACGCCCACCGCCGCCAGCGCGGCGGTATCGTCCAGTGCTGCCACCATGGCGGTATCCACCAGGCTGATCAGGCTCTGTGAAAATTGCGCCAGAATAATCGGCAGCCCCAGTTCGAGGATCTGCCGGTGGCGCGACGTCACGGTTCGTAGGCCAGTACCGGTGAAAGCCAGCGTTCGAGTTCGGGGAGCGCCATACCCTTGCGTTCTGCGAGATCTTTTACCTGGTCCTTGCCGATCTTACCCGTTGCAAAATAGCGCGCCTCGGGGTGCGAGAGATAAAACCCGCTGACCGAGGCGGCCGGGTACATCGCAAAATGTTCAGTAAGGCGGATATCGGCCTGGGCGGTGGCGTCCAGCAGCGCGAACAGCGTTTCCTTTTCCGTGTGGTCGGGGCAGGCGGGGTAGCCTGGCGCGGGGCGTATGCCGCGATAGCGTTCACGGATCAGGTCGGCGTGATCAAGCTGCTCGTCGGGATCATACGCCCACAGCGTTTTGCGCACCTGGAGGTGCAGGTACTCTGCCAGGCCTTCGGCCATGCGGTCACACAGGGCCTTGACCATGATGGCGTTATAGTCGTCGCCCTGCTCCTGATAGGCGCGGGACAGCGCCTCGCTGCCCAGGCCGGCGGTCACTGCAAACCCGCCGATGTAATCCGCCACGCCACTGTCCCGCGGCGCGACATAGTCCGCCAGTGACAGGTTGGGCTTATCGCCGGCCTTGTCGGTCTGCTGGCGGATATGGTGAAGCGTGGCCAGCGGTGTCTGCCGGGACTCGTCGGTATAGACCACGATATCGTCATTGCCGACACGGTTGGCGGGCCAGAAACCGAAGACAGCCTTGGCGCGAACCTTGCGATTCTCAATCATATCCTTGAGCAGGACCTGGGCGTCATTGAACAGCGCCCTTGCAGCCTCGCCAACCTTTTCATCCTCGAGTATGGCGGGGTATTTCCCGGCCAGGTCCCAGCTGATGAAAAACGGTGTCCAGTCGATGATGTCCATCAGTTCCGCAAGCGGGAAGTCGTCGTACACCCGGGTGCCGGTAAACGTGGGCCGGGGCGGTGTATAGGAGGACCAGTCCGTGCTCAGCCCACGCTCACAGGCCTGGGGGTAGGTCAGCAGCTTCGCCTTGGGTTCGCGCTTGGCATGGCGCTCACGCACTCCATCGTAGTCATTCTTCAGGTTTGCGATGAAGCCCGCGCGCTGGTCGCGGCTCATCAGCTGGGTGGCCACTGACACGCTGCGCGACGCATCGGGGACATAGACAGTTGCATTGTTCCGGTACTGGGGGTCAATCTTGACCGCCGTGTGTGCCTTGGAAGTGGTGGCGCCACCGATCAGCAAGGGGACTTGAAAGTTCTGGCGCTGCATTTCCTTGGCGACGTGGATCATCTCGTCCAGCGAGGGCGTAATCAGTCCGCTCAGGCCGATCATGTCGACATTGTGCTCGCGCGCAGTCTGCAGAATCTTTTCGCAGGGCACCATCACGCCGAGGTCGATGACCTCGTAGTTGTTGCAGGCCAGTACCACGCCGACGATGTTCTTGCCGATATCGTGGACATCGCCCTTGACGGTCGCCATTAGAATCCTGCCGTTGGTCTGCGCGCCTTCGGATTTCTCGGCTTCGATAAAGGGCTGGAGATAGGCCACGGATTTCTTCATCACCCGCGCCGACTTGACCACCTGGGGCAGGAACATCTTGCCCGAGCCGAACAGGTCGCCCACCACGTTCATGCCGTCCATCAAAGGGCCTTCGATCACGTCAATGGGCCGCTCGGCCACCAGCCGCGCCTCTTCGGTATCCTCGATGATGTAGGTGTCGATGCCCTTGACCAGCGCGTGTTCGAGACGCTTTATCACCGGCAACTCGCGCCAGCTCAGGTCTTCCTTGCTGACGTTGCCGGGGCCGTCGACGCGGTATTTCTCCGCTTCGGTGAGCAGGCGCTCGGTCGCATCTTCGCGGCGGTTGAGAATCACGTCCTCGACCAGTTCGCGCAGCGTCGGCTCCAGGGTGTCGTAGACGGCGAGTTGGCCGGCGTTGACGATACCCATGTCCATGCCGGCCTGGATGGCGTGGTAGAGAAATACGGAGTGTATCGCTTCGCGCACAGCGTTGTTGCCGCGGAACGAAAACGATACGTTGGAAACGCCGCCGGATACCAGTGCGTGAGGCAGTTCGTTCTTGATGCGTCGCGTCGCCTCGATAAAATCCACGGCGTAGTTATTGTGCTCCTCTATGCCGGTTGCCACGGCAAAGATATTGGGATCAAAGATGATGTCCTGGGGTGGAAAGCCCACCGTATTGACCAGAATGTTGTAAGAGCGTGTGCAGATTGCCACCTTGCGATCAATGGAATCCGCCTGGCCCTGTTCGTCGAAGGCCATAACGACGACGGCAGCGCCGTAGCGCAAACAGGCCCGCGCCTTGTCGATAAAATCCTGCTCGCCTTCCTTGAGCGAAATGGAGTTCACGATGGGTTTGCCCTGGATACATTTCAGTCCGGCTTCCAGTACTTCCCAGCGCGACGAATCCAGCATGATCGGCACCCGGCAGATTTCCGGCTCGGAGGCGATCAGGCGCAAAAATGTGACGGTCGCATGCACCGCATCGAGCATGCCTTCGTCCATGTTGATATCGATGATCTGCGCGCCGTTCTCCACCTGGTCCCGCGCTACGGACAGCGCCGCATCGTAGTTGCCTTCCAGTATCAGGCGCTTGAAGGCGGCTGAACCGGTGACGTTGCAGCGTTCGCCGACGTTGACGAACAGCGAGTCGGATTTTATCGCGAAGGGTTCGAGGCCGCTCAGTCGGCAGGCGGGCTCGATGGTGGGAATGACGCGGGGCGTCTGCCCGGCCACGGCCTGGGCAATAGCTTCGATATGAGCGGGCGTTGTGCCACAGCAGCCGCCCACCAGGTTCAGGTAGCCGCGCGCTGCGAAGTCGCGCAGCTCGCTTTGCATGTCTTCCGGCGTTTCGTCATATTCGCCGAAGGCGTTGGGCAGGCCTGCGTTGAAATGTCCGCTGAAATAGCACTCCGCGGCCTCGGCAAGTTCCTCGGCAAAGGGTCTGACTTCACGGAAGCGTCGTCCGCAGTTGGTGCCGACAATCAGAGGTTTCGCGTGGGCGATGCTGTTCCAGAAAGCCGTCGGCGTCTGGCCGGACAGGGTGCGGCCGCTGACGTCTGGAAAAGTAACAGAGATCATGATTGGCAGTTCGACGGCGTTGTCGTCGAAATATTTGAGTACAGCGTAGACCGCAGCTTTGGCGTTAAGGCTGTCGAAAATGGTTTCGATCATCAGAAGATCCACGCCGCCTTCCACCAGGCCGCGGGTGGCGATGTAGTAATCGTCAACCAGTTGGTCAAAGGTGATATTGCGCGCGCCCGGATCGTTGACATCCGGGGACAGCGACGCGGTGCGCGGCGTGGGGCCGATAACGCCGGCGACAAAACGCGGTTTATCCGGCGTCAGCGCTG
>JAVEVZ010000217.1:0-5155 GCA_034004805.1 Spongiibacteraceae bacterium
CCACCCGCTCGCCGTGGGCGGCGGGGATGGTCGAGACGCGAATATCCACCGCGTGGCCCGCCAGCCGGACGCTGATGCGGCCGTCCTGAGGCAGGCGCCGCTCGGCGATATCCAGCCGCGCCATGACCTTGATACGCGACACCAGCAACGGCGCGAGCTTGAGCTCCAGACGCAGGATTTCGGCCAGCACCCCGTCGATGCGGCAGCGCACGGCCAGGTGCTTTTCGTCGGGCTCGATATGAATATCGGAGGCCTTTTCGCGCACCGCCTGGGCCAGGATCGCGTTGATCAGACGGATCACCGGCGCGTCGTCGGCGCCCTCCATCAGGTCGCCGCTGTCCGGCAGGTCCTGAGCCAGCTGGGCCAGGTCGCGGTCGCTGTCGAGGTCGGCGGCGACCCGGCTGGCCTCGCCGGTGTCGCGCTGGTAGAACTCGGTGAGGCGCCGCTGGAACGCGTCGTTGGTCAGCACCCGGGGCTCAAACGCCGGAAGCTGGCGCTGCAGCTCCAGCCACACCGCCACGGCGACGCCGGCGCGGTGCCACAGGGTCGCGCCGTCCAGCAGCACGCCGTGGTGGCTGGCGTAGGCGAAGGGCAGCTCCAGGGGTCTGTTGGTGTTCATGGCGCCGGGTCCGTCGTCGCGGCCGCCTCGCGCAGGTCTATCGCGCCGGGCCACTCCGGCAGCAGGGGCAGCTGGCCCGCCTCGATATCGCCGAAGCGGCTGCCCTGGCGCTGCAACTGCAGCTCGCGGATATAGCGGTATTTTTCCGCCGTGGCGCCCTGCAGGGCCTCGGGGTCGCGGATCACGGTAGCGCGGATAAACACCACCAGGTTGGTCTTGACCACCGTGGTCACCGTGTTGCGGAACGCGCGCCCCAGCACCGGCAGGCTGCCCAGCAGGGGCACGCGCTGTTCGGACTGCTGCACATCATCGCGGATCAGGCCGCCCAGCACCGCGATTTCGCCCTCGGTGACCAGGATGCGAGTGCTGATCTTGCGCTCGTTGGTGATCACGTCGACGGTGGTGGCGCCGCTCAAGCTGGACACCTCCTGGACGATATCCAGCACGATGGAGTTGCCCTTGTTGATATGGGGCGTGACTTCCAGTGACGTGCCAATGCTCTGCCGTTCGATGGTCTGGAACGGGTTGTCCGGGGTGCTGCCGCCGCCGGTGCCGCTGTAGGAGCCGGTGAGCAGTGGCACGTTCTGGCCCACCACGATGGATGCGGCGTGGTTGTCCAGGGTCAACAGGTTGGGCGTGGAAAGAATATTGGCGCCACTGTCCTGCTCCAGCGCGTTCAACAGGGCGACAAAGCTCAGGCCGTCATCCAGCCGGCCTATGCCCAGGGTCGAGCCCGCCATGGAGCCCAGTGCACCGGCCAGGTCCCCGGTGTTGCCGTTGAGCGCGGCCCGGGCGACGTTCGCCAGGGCGGCATCGTCGGCACCGGGGTCGGCGAAGCTGCCGAAGCTGCCACTCTTGCCGTTCTGGAACATCCACTGCACGCCCAGCTTGCGGCCATCGGTGTTTTCCATCTCGACGATGATCGCCTCGACCAGCACCTGGGCGCGGCGGATATCCAGGCGCTTGACCACGCTCAGCAACTCGTCGAGGGTTTCCGGGGCGGCGGTGATCAGCAGCGAGTTGGTGTCCTCGTCGGCTTCGATGGAGGCCTTGCGCGCGGTCTCCCCCGGCGCCGCCACCTGGTCGAGATTCTGCACGATGCTGGTCAGCACCTGGGCCAGCTGGGTGGCCTTGGCGTATTCCAGGTACACCACCCGCACATTGCCCAGCTGCGGACCGGGCCGGTCCAGCCGCGCAATCAGCACTTTGGCGCGGGCGCGCTCCATATCGCCGCCGGTCAGCAGCACGCTGTTGATGCGCTTGTCGGCCACGACCCTCAAGCCGTTGACCGCGGTCTTGCCCTGGGCGGCATCGCCGCTCTGCAGCGCTTCGATCATCTTCACCACGGTCTCGGCCTGGGCGTATTCCAGGTCGACGGTTTCAGTGGTGGCAATGGCGGTCTGGTCGATGCGGTCGATGACTTCCACCAGCCGCGCGATGGCGTTGGCCGGCGCCGAGATCACGATGGCGTTGTTGGGTTCATAGGCGGCGATATGCGCATCCCGCGGCACCAGCGGGCGCACCACCGGGAGCACCCGGCTGGCGGCGACATTGCGCAGCTGGATCACCTGGGTCACGTAGTTGGGGTCCGCCGCGCCGCTGGCGTCCACCACCGGGCCCGGCGCCGCCGCCGCGTCCTTGGCCAGCACCACCCGCACCACATCGCCGGAACTGATGGCGGCAAAACCGTGCACCTCGAGTATCGACAGAAACAGCTGGTACAGCTCGTCCTGGTTCAGGGGCTTGTCGGAGATCACCTTCACCCAGCCCTTGACCTGAGGGTCGATAATCACCGTCTTGCCGGTGGCGTCGGCGATGAACTTGATCACTTCCTGGATATCGGAATTCTTGAAATTGACGGTCCAGGTCTGCTCGCTGAGCGCGAGCTGCGGCAGCCACAACAACAGCAGGCAGGCGATGCGCAGGACGGCCTTCATGCGTCACCCGGATTCAGGCTGATGGTGAGAGACAGGCTGGCGCCATCGCGCTGCAGGTCAAACCGGGCCGACGCACCCTCGCGCAGCTGGCGGTAGACCTGCAGGGCATTGCTGGGGTTGTCCATGGTCACGCCGTTGACCGCGGTCACCAGATCCTGGTCGTGGAAGCCCAGCGCATGAAAGCGCTGTGCCGCGGGGCCGGGGGCGATGCGGTAGCCCAGCAGGCGACCGTCCTTCTGTTCGGCGGTGAATCGCACGATATCCGCCAGGGTGCCGGTCATGGACGCGGGCGCGGATCGCGGTGCGGACGCCGCCGGGGCGGTGGGCGCGGGCGCCGCTGCCGGTTCGGCTTGCGGCGCAGCGCCTGCGCGCACGGGCGGCTCCGCAGAGCTGCTGGACACAGCCCCTGTGCGTGCAGGCTGCGCGGTCTGATCAGACTCGTACAGCCACAGGGATTCGTAGTTGCCGGCATTGTTGAGAATGACCCGGCCCTCCAGTATCCGCTCCAGAGTCACCCGGCTGCCCCCCGGCAGGGCGTCCCCCGGTGCGAACAAACCCTGGCTGCCCTTGTGGGCAATGATGGCCCGGTCATGGGCGTGGTCGGCGCTGCCCAGAATGCCCTGCAGTTGCAGGTCCAGACGGGTGTCCTCCGCCGCCGCCAGGGCCGCGGGCAACGCCTGGGTCTTCGCAGGTGCCTGCGCCGACGTGGCGCCAAACAGCTCCAGCCCCTTCAGTGCGGACAGATCAATGGCTGGCGCCATTGCCAGGCCCGCTGACGGGCTGATCGCCGGCACCGGCGTAGCGGCCGCGAGGTTCGGCGCGGGCACCAGCAGCCACAGTAGACGCGCAGCCAGATAACAGCAGGCCAGACTGAGCAGCACCGCGGTCAGTCGCCGCCACTGCGCCAGGGGCAGGCGCGGCACGGCCGCAGCCAGAAGCACCGCGCGCTGCTGCGCCCAGGCGCCGTGTGTATGCCAGGTAGTCACCAGATAGATCCCGGAAAAATTGCTGCGCTAAGTATATGCAGCCCGGGCACGGTGCCTCACAGAGAGTGTGGTCCAGGCGGCCTGGGGCCTGAGAACTGGCGCACAGAACCACGCTGTGCTTCGCCGGCACGGCGGCAACGCCGCTCCCGGTGCCGCCGCAAACACTATGCTTGTAAATATAATATTTAGGCGTATAATGTAGCCGTTTTACTGTTGATGTCCGCCATGAAGCCGTCAGTCATAGACCCTCAGGCCATGCACGCCGCAGCCGGCGCCGCCAGCGCGTTGCTGCGCGCCCTGGCCCACGAGGATCGCCTGTTGCTGCTGTGCCAGCTCAGTCAGGGCGAATCCAGTGTCAGCGAACTGGAGCTCAGTTGTGGTGTACTGCAACCGTCCCTGTCCCAGCATCTCGGCGTGCTGCGGCGGGAGGGTCTGGTCAGCACCCGCCGCGACGGCCGGCATATTTTTTATTCGGTGGCGGATCGCAAGGCGCTGGCCTTGTTACAGCTGCTCTACGACCAATTCTGTGTTCAACGCGAGGAACAGTCATGACGATTGATTGGCAGGCATTCACACCGGTAACGGCACTGCTGGGCGGGCTGCTGATCGGCCTGGCAGTGGCGCTGTTTCTTTGGCTCAACGGCCGTATCGCCGGGATCAGCGGGATACTGGGCGGGTTATTGCGCGCGGAGCGCGGCGATACGGGCTGGCGCCTCGCGTTTCTCGGCGGCATGGTCGCCATGCCCGTTCTCTGGCAACTGGCGGCGCCGCTGCCGGCGCTGGAAATCGAGGCGGGTTATCCGCTGCTGCTGATCGCAGGCTTTATGGTGGGCATCAGCACCCGCTACGGCGCAGGCTGCACCAGCGGCCACGGCGTCTGCGGCATCGCGCGGTTGTCGCCGCGCTCCATGGTCGCGACCCTGGCGTTTATGGCCAGCGGCATCGCGACGGTCTATGTCATACGTCATCTGTGGGGGATCTGACCATGCGTCGCGAACTGCTGTTTGCCGGCCTGACCGGTGCCCTGTTTGGTGCGGGCCTGTTGCTGTCCGGCCTGGCCAACCCCGCTAAGGTGCTGGCGTTTCTCGATATCGCCGGGGCCTGGGACCCCAGCCTGCTGCTAGTGATGGGCGCCGCGGTCGGCGTCGGCCTGGTCGCCTTCGGCCTGGTCAAACCAGGCGCGCGCAGTCTGCTGGGCACTTCCATCAGCCTGCCCACGCGGCGCGACATCGACCGCCGCCTGGTGCTGGGCGGCCTGGGCTTCGGCGTTGGCTGGGGCCTGGTGGGTTTCTGCCCCGGGCCGGCGCTGGTCGCCCTCGGCACAGGCGCCCCCAAGGCCATTGTCTTCGTACTGGCCATGGTGGCTGGCATGGCGGTGTTTGAAGTGCTCGAGAAGCGCCGCACTCCGTGAAGCGGCTGCTGCCACCGTGGGCGGCCCGCTATCGGCGGGCCTTCCTGCGCGACGACCTGATCGCGGGTCTGGTGGTAGCGCTGATGCTGATTCCCCAGGGCCTGGCCTACGCCACCCTGGTCGGCGTGCCGCCCCACTACGGCCTGTACGCCCGCCTGTTGCCCGCACTGCGGTACGCCCTGTGTGCCTCCAGCTCAGTGCT
>JAVEVZ010000218.1:0-5154 GCA_034004805.1 Spongiibacteraceae bacterium
TATCGTCACCAGCCGCGATGTGCGCTTCGAGACCCAGATGGATGCGCCGGTGTCCTCGATCATGACCGCCAAGGACAAGCTGATCACCGTGGGAGAGGGCAGTGCAGAGCCGGCACTGGTCAAGGGCCTGCTGCACCGCCACCGCATTGAGAAGGTCCTGGTGGTCAACGACGACTTCGACCTGGTGGGCCTGATTACCGTCAAGGACATGGAAAAAGCGCAGATCTACCCCAACGCCTGCAAGGACGCCAACGGTGCGCTGCGGGTAGGGGCCTCGGTCGGCACCAGTCCCGATACCGATGAACGCGTCGCTGCGCTGGTTGAGGCGGGTGTCGACGTGCTGGTGGTGGACACCGCCCACGGACACTCCAGAAATGTGCTGAACCGCGTCAGCTGGATCAAGAAACACTACCCGCAAGTCGATGTGATCGGCGGCAATATCGCCACCGCCGAGGCCGCCCTGGCTCTGGTGGATGCGGGCGCCGACGGCGTCAAGGTCGGCATCGGCCCCGGCTCCATCTGCACCACGCGCATCGTCACCGGCGTGGGCGTGCCGCAGATCACCGCTGTCGCTGAAGTGGCCGCCGTACTTGCTGAGCACGACGTGCCGCTGATTGCCGACGGCGGCATCCGTTACTCGGGTGATCTGGCCAAGGCCATGGCAGCGGGCGCCCACTGTGTGATGATCGGCTCCATGTTTGCCGGCACCGAGGAGTCGCCCGGCGAAGTGGAACTGTTCCAGGGCCGCACCTACAAGTCCTACCGCGGCATGGGGTCACTGGGCGCCATGGCCAAGACCAAGGGCTCCGCCGACCGCTATTTCCAGGTGTCCGAGGACGGCGTCGAGAAGCTGGTGCCCGAGGGAATCGAGGGCCGCGTCGCCTACAAGGGGCCGATGTCAGCCATCGTCCACCAGCTGATGGGCGGCCTGCGCTCCGCCATGGGCTACACCGGCAGCCCCGACATCCAGGCCATGCGCACCCGGCCGCAATTCGTCCAGGTGACCGCGGCCGGCATGACCGAAAGCCATGTGCACGATGTCAGCATTACCAAGGAAGCGCCCAATTATCCCCGCGGCGGCTGACACCGCGGCACCGGGCCGCCGCCGCGCTGCGGCCCGTTTCTTCTTTTCGCCATCGCTTAGCAGCAGGTAACTCGCCGCATGTCCGCCGACATTCACGCCCAGCGCATTCTCATCCTCGATTTTGGTTCTCAGTACACCCAGTTGATCGGTCGCCGCGTGCGCGAAATCGGCGTGTACTGCGAGATCCACGCCTTCGATATGGCCGAAGCCGATATCCGTGCGTTCGCGCCCCGCGGCATCATTCTGTCCGGTGGCCCTGAATCGGTAACCCTGGGCGGCACTGCGCCGCGCGCACCGGATTGCGTGTTCACTCTGGGGGTGCCGGTACTGGGGATCTGCTACGGCATGCAGACCATGGCCGCGCAACTGGGCGGCAAGGTCGAAAATTCCAATGTGCGCGAATTCGGCTACGCCCAGGTCAAGGTGCGTGGCGAAGCGGAACTGTTGCGCGATATCAAAGACCACCTGGACCACGACGACGGCGGCGCGCTGCTGGATGTGTGGATGAGCCACGGCGACAAGGTCATCGCGCTGCCGGAGGGCTTTGCGCTGATGGCGACCACTGCGTCCTGCCCTATCGCCGGCATGTACGATGCCGAGCGGCGCATGTTTGGTCTGCAGTTTCACCCCGAAGTGACCCACACCCTGCAGGGCCGGCGCATCTTTGAACATTTTTTGCTGACCTTATGCGGCTGCGAAAAGCTCTGGACCGCCAGCAATATCATTGATGACGCCATCGAGCGTGTGCGGGCCCAAGTCGGCAAGAACAAAGTCCTGCTGGGCCTGTCCGGCGGCGTGGATTCCTCAGTGGTGGCAGCACTGCTGCACCGCGCCATCGGCGACCAGCTGACCTGCGTATTTGTCGACACCGGCCTGTTGCGCAAGTACGAGGGCGATCAGGTCATGGACATGTTCGCCCGCAACATGGGCGTAACGGTCATCCGTGTCGATGCCGAAGAGCGGTTTCTGAAACGACTCACCGGGGTCGCGGATCCGGAACTGAAACGCAAGGCGATCGGCAATACCTTTATCGACGTCTTCGACGAACAGGCGGCGAGGCTCCAGGACGTAAGCTTTCTCGCCCAGGGCACGATCTACCCGGATGTGATCGAATCGGCCGCCGCCAAAACCGGCAAGGCGCACGTCATCAAATCCCACCACAACGTGGGCGGCCTGCCCGACGATATGAAGCTGGAACTGGTGGAGCCGCTGCGTGAACTGTTCAAAGACGAAGTGCGCAAGATCGGCCTCGAACTGGGCCTGCCTTACGACATGGTCTACCGCCACCCCTTCCCGGGGCCCGGCCTGGGGGTGCGTATCCTCGGCGAAGTAAAGAAGGAATACGCCGACATCCTCCGCGAGGCCGACGCGATTTTTATCGAGGAACTGCATCGCGCCGAGTGGTACCACAAAACCAGCCAGGCCTTCGCCGTGTTCCTGCCGGTCAAATCCGTGGGCGTCGTGGGCGACGGCCGGCGCTACGAATGGGTCATCGCACTGCGCGCGGTAGAAACCATCGACTTCATGACCGCCCGCTGGGCGCACCTTCCCTACGACCTCCTGGAGCGCGTCTCCAATCGCATCATCAATGAAATTAGCGGCGTATCGCGCGTCACTTACGACGTGTCCAGCAAACCACCGGCGACGATTGAGTGGGAGTGAGTTGTCAGTTAACAATCCTTGGTGCTGATGCAATCGGTGTAACCACGGAAGGCGCGCCGAAAAATCCCCCGACAAAAATTTAACAGTTAATGACATCCGCCGAACCTCAAGGCTGACGAATCACGGTTGGCGGTGGCCGTACGCGAGGCGAGCAACGTCGAGGAGGCGGTGCACGGCGCTCTGGCCAATCCCAAAACGAGAGTTTTCAGCACGTCTGATTGAGGTCTTCCCGGACCTTATCTGCCTGACAGATGTAGCGGACGTCGCTGGTATCTCCCTTCCGGCGACGCGCAAACTCATGTTGATCCACCGAGCGATTTTCCCCCTGCCGGTTCACTAAGGCAGTGCTTAGGTCGGACATCTGGCAAATATGTTTGATGGGCTCGGAATGCGAGGGCGTTATCAGATCGCCCTGAAGCGGAGGAGGCCGCGAGAGCGCCGCTCGAAGTGAACATCATCCAGGACGCGATACGGCACACAGTGAAAAAGCCGAACACCTTCACGGTCGCTGAGTTCCTGCGGGGTAGATAGCCCAGTGGTAAGTGCCTGGTGCAACGCTTGATACTGCTCAGGCTGCGCTGCTCATGGGCGTCATGCTATTGGTCATAGAAAAGTTAAATCGTAGCCATAGTAATAAAATGCGCCGTTTTGGGGCTCAATACTGTAATTTGGTACCTGCCAATTCATTCAGTCGGGTTACCTATCATGCTAAGAAAAGCGCTACCTCTAGTTGCCGCGGTGGCTATCGCCACGTCCTCCATGGCCTTGGCCGATGCTATGCAGAGTTCGGGAAAGGGAAAACCCAATCAATTCTGGTGGCCGGAGCAGCTCAACCTGCAACCCTTGCGGGACCATGACGTATCGTCCAACCCCTATGGAGACGGGTTTGACTATGCAAAGGCGTTTTCCAGCCTTGACCTCGAAGCTGTCAAGAAAGATCTGAAGCACCTGATGACGGACAGCCAGAACTGGTGGCCTGCAGATTACGGGCACTATGGCCCCCTCTTTATTCGCATGGCGTGGCACAGTGCTGGAACCTACCGTGTCGCAGATGGGCGTGGCGGCGCCGCTGGTGGTCAGCAGCGTTTCGATCCGCTCAACAGCTGGCCTGATAACGTCAACCTCGACAAGGCTCGTCGGTTGCTGTGGCCCATCAAGCAGAAGTATGGGCGCAGTATTTCCTGGGCGGATCTGATGGTGCTTGCGGGAACCGTCGCCATGGAGGATATGGGCTTCAAGACCTTTGGCTTTGCGGGTGGACGTGCCGACGACTGGGAGCCGGACATCGTTTATTGGGGCCCGGAAGCTGACATGCTCGGACGCGAGCGTTTCAATCAAAAAGGTGAGCTTGAGAACCCTCTCGCCGCCACACAAATGGGCCTTATCTATGTCAATCCGGAAGGCCCTGGCGGCAATCCTGATCCAATGGCGTCCGCGGCCCAGATTCGTGCCAGTTTTGGTCGTATGGCGATGAGTGATGAAGAGACGGTCGCTCTGATTGCCGGTGGTCACACCTTTGGCAAAACTCACGGCGCTCACAAACCGTCGGACTGTGTTGGCGCAGAGCCGGCTGCCGCCGATGTCGGGGAGCAAGGGCTGGGGTGGAAAAATAAATGCGGCAAGGGAAATGCGGAAGACACTGTGGGCAGTGGACTGGAAGGTGCCTGGACCTCAGCCCCTACCCAGTGGACCATGATGTATCTGCAGAACCTGTTCAACTTTGAATGGGAGCAGACACGCAGCCCCGCTGGCGCTATACAGTGGATCCCCAAAGGTGGGGCCGCCTCGACCATTGTCCCCGATGCGCACGTCAGAGGTAGGTTTCATGCTCCAATTATGTTTACCACGGACCTTGCGTTAAAAGTCGATCCGAAGTACCGGAAAATTTCCAAACGCTTTCTGGAAAACCCCGATCAGTTTGAACTCGCCTTCGCCAAGGCCTGGTTCAAGTTGACCCACCGTGATATGGGTCCCGCTGCTCGCTACCTTGGATCCGATGTGCCCGATGTGGAATTGTTGTGGCAGGATCCCCTGCCTAAAGCGGATTACGACGCAATTGATGAGCAAGATATCGCAGCCTTGAAGTCCGAAATTCTCAACGCCGGCTTGACCGTTCCTCAGCTGGTCAAAACGGCGTGGGCTTCAGCTTCGAGTTATCGTGCGTCCGATATGCGCGGTGGTGCCAATGGTGCAAGGGTTCGCCTGGCGCCACAAAAGGACTGGGAGGTCAATGATCCCCGCGAGCTTAAAAAGACGCTGGACCGCCTGGAGAAGGTTCAAAGAAAGTTTAATGACAAGCAGTCGGGAAATAAGCGGGTTTCTTTGGCCGATGTAATTATTCTTGGCGGTGCTGCTGCCATTGAAAAAGCGGCGAAGGATGCGGGCCATGATATTGTCGTGCCATTCAT
>JAVEVZ010000219.1:0-5150 GCA_034004805.1 Spongiibacteraceae bacterium
AAGATTACCGCCCCGGTGACCTACGGCGAGAAAACCATCGCACCGCTGGTCAACGACTTCGTGCTGCGCTACCCCGAACTGGATGTGGAACTGCTGTTGACCAACACTACTCTGGACCTGGTGGCGGACGGTTTTGATCTGGCAGTGCGGCTGGGCAGGCTGACCGATTCCAGCCTGATGGCCAGGCGGCTGGGCTCGCGGACCCAGTACGTGTGCGCGTCGCCGGCCTACCTCGCCAGCCGCGGTACCCCGCATTCCCTGTCGGAGCTCGAACGGCACAACTGCCTGCAGGGCAATCATCCCCACTGGCGCTTTCAGGAGGACGGCAAACCCCGCAGTGTCAGAATCCGCGGCAATATCGTCTCAAGCAGCGGCTGGGCACTGCTGGACGCGGCCCTGAAGGGTATTGGCATTGTTCAGCTGCCGGACTACTACGTCCAGCCACACCTGGACAGCGGCGCGCTGATCCCGCTGCTCAAGCCATACCAGGAAGCCAACGAAGGCATATGGGCGGTCTATCCCCACAACCGGCAGTTGTTGCCCAAGGTGCGTTTGCTGGTGGATTATTTCAGCCAGGCGCTGGAGGGCGCATCCTGAGTGCACTCGAATCCCGGTGCGGCTACAGGAGCAACGCCAGCGCAGCAGCACCCAGCGGATGGCGCCACATTACGGTCGGGGAACCATTGACGCGCGCGGTCGTTGAAATTTACAGGGGATGTAAGCAATCGCGTGACTGAACCGCGCGGGAATAGGAGGTGAACAGGTGATGTCCAGACAGGCTGCGCTCTATCGCATGGTGACCGATGAGCATATCTGTCCGTACGGGATCAAATCCAGGGACCTGTTGAAACGCAGGGGGTTCGAGGTCGAAGACCACCGTCTGCAAAACGCCGCAGAAACCGATGCGTTCAAGGCGAAGCACGGTGTCGACACCACGCCACAGACGTTTATTGATGGCGCGCGGATTGGCGGTTACGACGACCTGCTGGCCTATTTCGGCGAGCAGACCCTCAAGCAGGAGGGCACAACCTATCAGCCCGTCATAGCGGTATTTGCCACCACGTTGCTGTTGGCGCTGGCGGTGAGCTGGGCCATGGCGGGGGCGATTGTCCCGGCACTGACCCTCAGGATGTTTATCGCCTTCAGCATGTGCGTTCTGGCCATACTGAAGCTGCGCGACCTCTACGGTTTTTCAAACCAGTTTATTACCTACGATCTACTGGCCATGCGCTGGGTGCGTTACGCCTACATTTACCCGTTTGTCGAAATGCTGGCGGGTGTATGCATGGTCGCTGGCGTGATGGTCATGGTCGCGGCGCCAGCCGCGCTGTTTATCGGCACGGTTGGTGCAATCTCGGTCATCAAGGCGGTCTACATCGACAGGCGCGAACTCAAGTGCGCCTGTGTGGGTGGCGACAGCAGTGTGCCGCTGGGATTTATCTCCCTCACGGAGAACCTGATGATGGTCGCCATGGCGATCTGGATGATGTATCTGCAAATCTAGGAGCGCAGCGGCAGAACTTGGCGCGGGGCGACGGGTGGGGCAGCGCCGGCGCGCCGGGAGCCCGCCCGCGACTCACCTGCGACCCGCCGGCGACAGAGATCAGACGTTGAACTTGAAGTGGATAACGTCGCCGTCCTTGACGATGTATTCCTTGCCTTCAAGGCGCAGTTTGCCGGCTTCCTTGGCGCCCTGTTCACCCTTGTACTGAATGAAGTCGTCGTAGGCGATGACTTCGGCCTTGATAAAACCACGTTCGAAATCCGTGTGGATCTTGCCGGCCGCCTGGGGGGCGGTGGCGCCTACCGGTACCGTCCAGGCGCGAACCTCCTTGACCCCGGCGGTGAAGTAGGTCTGCAGGCCCAGCAGTTCATAGCCGGCGCGAATCACCCGGTTGAGGCCGGGCTCGGCCATGCCCAGATCGGCGAGAAATTCGGCTTTTTCGTCGTCCTCGAGTTCGGCGATCTCGGACTCCAGCTTGTTGCAGATGGGCACCACCACGGCGCCCTCGGCCGCGGCGACGGCGCGCACCGCGTCCAGGTACGGATTGTTCTCGAAGCCGTCCTCGTCGACGTTGGCGATATACATGGTGGGCTTGATGGTCAGCAGGTGGAGCTGGTCTGCGAGTTTGCGTTCGTCGTCGCTGAGCGCCAGGGCGCGCACGGGCTTGCCCTGGTTCAGGTGCGGCACCAGTTTCTCGATCAGGTTCTTCAGCGCGAGGGCGTCCTTGTCGCCGCCCTTGGCGTTGCGGATGGCTTTCTGAAGCTGCTTTTCGATGGTCTCGAGATCAGCCAGGGCCAGTTCGGTGTCGATGATTTCAATATCCGATACCGGGTCGATCTTGTTGGCGACATGGATCACGTTGTCGTTGTCGAAGCAGCGCACCACGTGGGCGATGGCGTCGGTCTCGCGGATGTTGGCGAGGAACTGGTTGCCCAGGCCTTCGCCCTTCGAGGCGCCGGCCACCAGTCCGGCGATATCGACGAATTCCATGGTAGTGGGCACGGTGCGCTGGGGCTTGACGATGGCCGCCAGGGCATCCTGGCGAGGGTCGGGCACGGGCACCACGCCGGCATTGGGCTCAATGGTGCAGAACGGAAAGTTCTCGGCGTCGATGCCGGCCTTGGTCAAGGCGTTGAACAAAGTGGACTTGCCGACATTGGGCAGGCCGACGATGCCGCATTTGAAACCCATGGTGTTAAACCTTGCTGTGTAATTGGTTCATCGCGCGGGGCAGGTCACCGCTCACTATCAGCGGCATGACGCTCAACGCCCGCTCGATGGCGGATTCTATCTGTTCGCGCTCGTTTGCAGGTGGTATTCGCAGTACGTAATCGGTTACCTGGGAAGCCTGGCCGGGGTGCCCGATGCCGATTCGCAAACGCTGGAAATTGCCGTTGTTGCCCAGTGCCCGCTGGATATCCTTGACCCCATTGCCTCCGCCGCTGCCGCCGCGCTTGAGGCGTATATCGCCGGGTTGCAGGTCAAGTTCATCATGGGCCACCAGAATCTCTTCGACAGGAATCTTGAAAAAGCCTGCCATGGGTGCCACCGCTTGGCCGGAGCGGTTCATAAAAGTGGTGGGAACCAGCAGGCGAACATCGTGACCGTGGATACTGCCGCGTCCGGTCAGCCCGTGGTAGCGGGGTTCGGGATTGAGGGCGATGTGGTGTTGGTCCGCCAGAGCCTGGACAAACCAGGCCCCGGCGTTGTGCCGCGTACGTTCGTATTCGCGGCCCGGGTTGCCCAGGCCGACGATAAGCGTGACCGCGTTCAATGCAGGGCCTGTAAGCCTTACTCGGCGCTGGAGGCGCCTTCTTCGCCTGCGCTGTCGCTGCCTTCATCCGCGTCGGCACCGCCGCGGGGCGGCAGAATGGAGACGACAGCCGAGTCGTGGTCGGCGCCGCGGCCCAGTTCCACCAGCTCCACGCCAGCCGGTACGTTCAGGTTCGACAAGTGCAGAATATCGCCCACCTGCAGTGCACCCAGGTCCACCTCGATAAACTGCGGCAGGTCCTTGGGCAGGCAGCGCACCAGCACCTCGACCGCGTTGCGGTTGATGGAGCCGCCGCCCTGCTTGACGCCAGGGCAGGTTTCTTCGTTCAGGAAATGCAGTGGCACGTGCATGGTCACTGCGTGCGCGGCGCTGATACGCATAAAATCCGCATGCAGGATGACGGGCTTGGACGGGTGGCGCTGCAGGTCTTTCAGCAGCACCTGCTGCGGCTTGCCGTCGACCTTGAGGGTCAGCACCTGGCTGTACATGGCTTCGTCTTCCAGCGCATGGAACAGCTCGTTGTGAGCCAGGCTGATCATTTGCGGAGCGATATCGCTGCCGTAAACAATGGCCGGGACTTCATTGCCCAGACGACGCAGGCGGCGGCTCGCACCCTTCCCCTTGTCGGCCCGGACCGTGGCATTCAGTTCATACTTGTTCGCCATGGTGTAGCTCCTGTTGTGGAGTGATAAAACGCTGCCCCGCTTGCGACCAGCGGAGCAGCGCGATTGAAAAGCGGTTGCTGTCAGCGATTGAACATCGCGCTGATGGATTCCTCGTTGCTGACCCGGCGCACGGCTTCCGCGAGCAGGTTGGCGATGGTCAGCTGGCGTATGCGCGAGCAGGCCTGTGCATCTGCGCGCAGCGGGATGGTGTCGGTGACAATCAGCTCGTCCAGCTGCGACGCGTCGATATTGGCAATGGCACGGCCCGACAGCACCGGATGGGTACAGTACGCGACCACGCGCCTGGCGCCGTTTTCCTTGAGCGCCTGCGCGGCTTTGCACAGCGTGCCCGCGGTGTCGACCATATCGTCCACCAGAATGCAGGTGCGGCCTTCGATATCGCCGATGATGTGCATCACCTGGGCTTCGTTGGCCTGCGGGCGGCGCTTGTCGATGATGGCCAGGTCGGTGTCATTGAGCTGCTTGGCGACGGCGCGCGCGCGCACTACGCCACCGATATCCGGCGATACCACCACCACGTTCTCGTAGCGCTGGCGCTCGATATCGTCGAGCAGCACCGGCGAGCCGTAGACGTTGTCCACCGGCACATCAAAAAAGCCCTGGATCTGCTCGGCGTGCAGGTCGACCGTAAGTACGCGGTCCACGCCCACGCCGGTCATCATGTCGGCGACCACCTTGGCGGTGATGGGTACCCGCGCAGAGCGCACCCGGCGATCCTGCCGCGCGTAGCCGAAGTAGGGCACCACCGCCGTGATGCGGCCCGCCGACGCACGGCGCAGTGCGTCGATCATCACCACCAGTTCCATCAAGTGATCGTTGGTGGGCGCACAGGTGGGCTGCACCACGAACACATCACCGCCGCGCACGTGCTCGCGGATTTCCACCATGATTTCGCCGTCCGAGAACTTGCCGACCTGGGCGTCACCCAGGGGCAGATGCAGGCGGTCGACAACTTTTCTGGCGAGTTCCGGGTTGGCGTTCCCGGTGAAGACCATGATGTTGGGCACAGCGGGGTCCTGTCTGGCTGGTAGGTCGGTGGCGAGGGACCGGGTCTGTTGCATCGTCACTCCCGCTTGGTGGGAGGCCTTATCGAATTGGCACCTGGGCTCACGCGCTGCCGGGGCCTGGCTCTGCTGGTTCTGTCAGCACCCTGGCGCGAATCTCACTGCCGGGGTCTTGCTATATG
>JAVEVZ010000220.1:0-5122 GCA_034004805.1 Spongiibacteraceae bacterium
ATCCACCGCGTGGCCGGCCTCCACCAGCGCCTTGCTCAGGTAGCGCAGGTAAATGCCCTGGCCGCCGCCATAGGGGTGGCTGCGGTAACCCAGCAGGCAGATATGCAGGCGGCGAGCGGGAACGTCAAGCGGCGCCGGGGAGGCGTCGCGGGCGGCGAGATCGGCGGCGGTTGTGTGTGTCGGCATTCAACTGTCGGCAGTCAAACGCCTGCCCCGAAAACGAGACCCCGCCCAACCCACTGTTACGAGAGGCGCGCCACCCAGCTTTTTCTCAGGCAGGCTACTTGGTGATAGCCGGCGAGTTTACCGGCCGGCGGCGGGGAAATCCAGCGGCTATACGGCCGTATGGCCAAAAGCAGCGGATCGGGACTCATGCGGCTGCCGTTCCGCAGGCGGCAGGTAGGAACCGGACCGCGCCCGGTAGTACCATGCCCGCACCTGCCGACACCGCTGCTTCGCATGCCCACCATCCACGCCTATACCGACAACAAGCCCGGCCACCGCTCCCAGCTGCAGGGTCTGCTGCAGGCACTGGCGACGCGCTGCGAACTCGACGTGCAGTGGGTATCCACCCCGGGCGGCCTGCGCGGCATCGGCGCCGCCCTGCGCACTGCGTCCACGCCGGCGCCGGCACTGATCCTGGCCTGCGGCACCGCGACCCACCTGCCCGCGCTGATCGCCGGGTGGCGCAGCGGTGCGCCGGTAGTGGTGCTGATGAAGCCCGCCTGCCCCGCGCTGTTCGACCTGTGCGTGATCCCCGAACACGACGGCCCGGTGCGGGGCGGCAGGCTGCTGCGCACCCGCGGCATGCTCAACGCCCAGCGCTACCGGCCCCGGCCTGGCGGCGGCAGCAACGGCCTGATCCTGCTGGGCGGCCCGTCCCGCCACTATCAGTGGGATACCGCGAACCTGGTCCGCCAGCTCGATCAGATCCTTGAGCGCCTGCCGCAGATCCGCTGGACCCTGACCACCTCGCGGCGCACGCCGCCCGACACGCTGACCGCGCTGGCGCCGCTGGGGGCACGGGGCCTGGTGATCACGCCCTGGGAAGACACCCCCGCCGGCTGGCTGACGGAGGCGCTGGACGCCGCGGACTACGTCTGGGTCAGCGAGGACAGCGCCTCGATGGTGTACGAGAGCCTGAGCAGCGGCGCCACGGTGGGCGTACTGCAGGTGCCCGCCACGCACGACAACAAGCTGCGCCGCGGTGTCGCCGCGCTGCTGGAGGAAGGCCAGCTGACCAGCGTCCCCCGGCTCGCTGCCACCGGCGCGATGCAGACCCGCGCCGAGCCCCTCGCCGAGGCCCAGCGGGTCGCCGACCACATCCTGGAGCACCTGCTGAAATAGCCGCCGCGCCGGGTATCGGTTGCGTGCCGCCGCCGGTTTACCGATACTTTCGCGCCTTGCCTTCTGGAATACCGCCTGCCCATGAGAATCCTGCACGTCGCCTATCAGCAGCTCAGACGCTACGGCCACACCCGCGTCAGCTGGGCGCAGAAGCTGTTCTTCGGCCTGGTCAGAAACGGGCACTTTGTGCAGGGTTTCAGCGACCGCGACGTGGCCGCCTTCGAGGCGCCGCTGGGCATCCGCGAGCTGGGCATCAAGCGCGCCAACCGCCGCCTGATCGAAACCGCCGACGCCATCGAGCCCGACCTGCTGGTGGTGGGCCACTGCGACATGATCAGCAACGCGACCCTGGCGACCATCCGCCAGCGTCATCCCGGCATCGCCATCGCCGTGTGCAATGTCGACCCGCTGTTCGTGCCCCACAACATGGCCCACCTCCACGAGCGCTGCGAAATCGCCGACGCGGTGTTTGTCTCCACCGGGGTCCGCGAGCTGCAGCCGTTCACCGGCAAGCGCGCGCGCCTGTACTACATGCCCAACGCGGTGGACGAGTCCATCGAGGTCTACGATTCTTCGGCCAAAGCCGAGTTGCCGGTGGACCTGATCTATTGCAGCAACGCCACCGGCCACACCAAGCGCCTCGAAGATCTCGCCTGGCTCAAGACCCGGCTGGCGCCCTCGCTGGTGTTCAAGATCCACGGCAGCTTCGGCGAGCCGCCGGTGTGGGGCCGCGACTACGACCGCGCCCTGGCCAACAGCAGGATGGGCCTCAACCTCAACCGCCAGGAGGGGCTCTACTGGTACACCTCGGACCGCGTGGCCCAGCTGGGCGGCAACGGTGTGCTGGCGTTTACCAACCGCGCCACCGGCCTGGACACGCTGTTCCCCGCCGAGACCCTGCCCTACTTCGACGACCTCGACGACCTGGTCAAACGGGTCAACGCCTTCCATGCCGACGACGCCATGCGCCGGGCCTGGGCGGGCAACACCCGGCGCTTTCTGCACGCGGAAATGAACTCGCGGCTGGTGGCGCGCTATGTCGTCGAAGCCACCCTCCAGCAGCCCTACACCCACGACTACGTGTGGATTGAGTAGGGCATGACGCAGCTGGCCCTGGCACAGCGCAAACCCTTCGCGGAGGGCGGCAACCGCCTGTGCTACACCGCGCCCGACGACCCGGGCCTGTGCATCAAGCTGCTGCGCGAGGACCGTTCGCCGGCCATCAAGCGCGCCCTGAAAGGCTTCCCCCGCTCCCTCAAGCCGCTGCACTATTTCGACGACAACCTGCAGGAGCTGCGGACCTACCGCCGCCTGCACCGGCGCCTGGGCGACGCACTGCACAGCGTGTGCCCGGTGATCCACGGCCTGGTGGACACCGACCTGGGCGAGGGCCTGGCCTGCGAGCTGATACGCGACGACGACGGGCGGGTGTCCGTGTCACTGAAACAGTATCTCTGGGAGCACGGCCTGACCGACGCACTGCAGCGCGCGATCTCCGATTTCGGCGAACGCTGGCTGCGCCTGGCGGTGCCCAGCCGCGACCTGTTGCTGCACAATATCGTCGTCCAGTGCGACGTGGCCCAGCAGATCCGCCGCCTGGTCGTGATCGACGGCATCGGCTCGCCCACGCTGGTGCCACTGGACGCACTGGTCCCCGCGCTGGGTCGCCGCCGGGTGCGGCGCCGCCTGCGCAATCTCGACCAGCGCATCCAGCATCTGATACATCACCAGGCCAGTGGTGGCGGCAAGGGCTACCACGGCTTTATCGAGTCCGGAAACCGATGAGAGCAAACCCACTCCGTGTCGCACAAATCCTCGCCGGCGCCGAATTCGGCGGCGCGGAAAATTTCTATGTGCGCCTGGTCAGCTCCCTCAACGAGCGCCCGCAACTGATCCAGAAAGCCTATCTGCGCGGCTATCCCGACCGCCGCGCGCGGCTGGAAGCGGCGGGTGTTGCCTACGAGGAATTTGCCTTTGGCGGCCCACTGCAGTGGTTCGCCCGCGCCCGCTACCTGCGCGCTTTAAAAGACTTTGCGCCGGATATCGTGATGACCTGGATGGGCCGCGCCACCCGGCACACACCCCGCGGCGACTATGTGCTGATCAACCGCCTGGGGCACTACTACAAGCTCAAGTACTACCGCCACGCGGACTACTGGGTCGGTATCTCCAAGGGCATCTGCGATCATCTGATCCGCGGCGGCATGCCCGCCCAGCGCGTGGAATACATCCCTAACTTTGCCGACGAGACCCCGGTCACGCCGCTACCGCGCACCAGCTTCGACACCCCCACCGGTGTCCCGCTGCTGGTGTCTGCTGGGCGGCTGCACACCAACAAGGCCTTTGATGTCCTGCTGAAGTCACTGGCCCTGCTCCCCGACGCCTACCTGTGGCTGGCCGGCAACGGCCCCGAGGAGCAGGCGCTGAAAGCCCTCGCGGCAGAGCTGGGGGTGAGTGAGCGGGTGCGGTTTCTGGGCTGGCGCAACGATGTCACCACCCTGATGGCCAGCGGCGATGTGTTTGTGTGCCCGTCGCGCCACGAAGGGCTGGGCTCCATTGTGATGGAGGCCTGGGCGCACCGCTGCCCCATCGTCGCCACCCTGTCCCAGGGGCCCGGCGAGCTGATCGAAGACGGCGTCACCGGCCTCACCACCCCCATAGACGACCACCACGCACTGGCGGCGGCACTGGAAACCGTACTGGCCGATCCGGCCCTGGCCCAGCGCCTGCGCGACAACGCCGAGGCGCATTACAAAAAATACTTTGCCCGCCAGGTGATCACCGACCAGTACTGCGCCTTCTACCAGCGCTGTGTGGACCAGCGCTAGCAAGACCTAGTGTGCGCGTTTTCTTAAATAGGCGACAACAGTTGGCCAGTCCGGGAATTGTGTCGTGCCGAAGTGAATATGCTGCCCTTCGAATTTATCCACGCCATTTTTGGTTCGATCATCAACAATGAAGTCACCCCTGTTCAGATGCTTGTGATGAGAAAGAATGAGGCGTTTGTAACCGGCCTGGCCAAGGTAAGTCTTAACCCAGAGTAATTTGTCCGACCATGCGCTCGGGTTTTCCCAAGGGGCCGTTGACAGCAGATAGGTATCAAAGAGCTCACTCAATTCTTTAAATGCATCAATAGCGCCTGGAATAGGCACCATTTTTGAGAAAATTCCTGGCACCTCATCAAGCCGGTCTGCGTAGACAATATGATCGTCCCGCGACAGGTAACGAAATGCACTCGGGAAATCGACGAGCACATTATCCATATCGATGTATAGCGTACGACGCGAGCTTCTCATATGGTCTGACACCATCTTAAGACAATTGATTGCAAGCTGATGGTCGCGCAGTTATTGCGCACGTGAGGTTCGTTGTAATCACATACTCACGACCAAAACTGTGACCGATTATCCTTTCAGGCATACTCCTGAGACGACGAGGACTGAACAAAAAACGAACGGTTTTTAGCATTTCAGGGACAATTTTTCGACTCAAAAGCACTTAGTATTACTCGATTTTGGATAACAAACTGAAATATTTTCATGCGCTTAGTGGGCTTTTCTCGACCGCGCTGACCTCAGACGGAACCCGCTGATTCAAAGGCTTTCTTTCGGCGATCACCTTTGCAATAACATTTGCAGCTACAACAGAATACTGAACGCTACAGTTGATCCCTACCCTGCCAATGGGCGACACGGTGTGTGCGGCATCAGCAGTCAACAAGACGCCTGGCATCTGCCATCGCTCAACACGGTCAACGTCAAGCAGCTGCGTATCC
>JAVEVZ010000221.1:0-5121 GCA_034004805.1 Spongiibacteraceae bacterium
GGGCTGGCGTCAAGCCGAATGCCCTCCAGCCCGGCAAGCTCGCACCGTTCAGTGCGCAAGGTAGCCGCCGTCGGATATCCTGGTTCGAAATTACGTCTAACGTCTGACGCTAAGGGCAAGGCGGGAGACGCTGAGCCTGTGCTTTCGATCGGGGGGCTGGCGTCCAGCCGAATGCCCTCCAGCCCGGCAAGCTCGCACCGCCCAGCGCGTAAGTTGTCTTTCGTCGGACGTCCTGCCGCAGTTGCGTCTCCCGTCTCCCGTCTCCCGTCTCCCGTCCAGCGTCCAGCGCCAGACGTCAGACGTTTCTTGCTAGACTGCCCCCTCTTTCAGGGGGAGACCAAGCATGCCTTTGGTGGTGATAGCGCTGGTGGCGGTGGCGGGCGGTACGGCGATCGGGTACTGGGTTGCCTACTGGCGGGTGAGCGCGCGGGCTGATGCGCGGCGCGAGCGCGAGCAGGCGGAGCTCAAAAAGGAGCTGGCGGAACTCAGTCAGCAGGTAGACGCCCTGCGCCAGGCTAAGGCCGACCTGGAGTATCAGCTCGGTGAAGAACGCAAGGCGCGCCGTCATGCCGAGCAGGGCAGGGCGGGCTGATGGGTTACTGGCTGTTCAAAACTGAACCGCAAACCTTTTCCATCGACGATCTCAAGGCCCGCGCCCGCCGCGGCGAGTT
The DNA here is from genome assembly GCA_034004805.1 of Spongiibacteraceae bacterium. GTDB lineage: Bacteria > Pseudomonadota > Gammaproteobacteria > Pseudomonadales > CAMLJR01 > JAVEVZ01. The sequence goes on from JAVEVZ010000221.1 coordinate 672, forward strand.
CTGGGACGGGGTCAGAAACTACCAGGCGCGCAATATGCTGCGCGACGAGGTCGCCAGGGGTGACCAGGTATTGATCTACCACTCCAGCTGCGCGCAGATCGGGGTGGTCGGCGTCGCCGAAGTGATACGCGCCGCCAGTCCGGACCCCACCCAGTTCGATCCCGAGAGCGACTATTACGACCCTGCCAGCGAACCCGAGGCGCCGCGCTGGTACGGGGTGACGCTGGCGCACCGCCGCACGCTGCCGGCGATCGTGTCGCTGGCGAGTCTCAAGGCCAACCCCGCGCTGGCGGACCTGGCTCTGGTCAAGCGCGGCAACCGTCTGTCAATCATGCCGGTCACCGCGTCCCAGTGGCGCGCGATACTGGCCACCCCTCAGGTTTAGTGGGTATATCGGTGTCGCAGGCGCGCATCCAGTTCGTCCACCGCCTCGCACCACTCGGCGTCTTCCCGCCACGCCTCGCGCAGGAAACCGGCCTGGGCCGGCGTCCAGAAGGGTGCCTCGGGCAGTTGGATATGTTGTGCCAGCGGGCAGTGGCGCCCGACGAAGTCGGCGATGGCGCGCTGGTCGGCCGGCAGGCCCAGTTGCTGAAACAGGGTTGCGATGGTGTGTAGCGATGTATCCATGCAGAGTCCTCCGCAGCTTATGATGCGATGGCGGCTTACGGTGTAGGATGCTGACGGAACTTGCTTGCGGTAAGTCATCGTCTCCAGCACCGCAGCCTGTATATACTGCCACGCAGGCAACCCGGGTGTCCGGCGCTTTGAGGTGGCGGCCGCCGAAGCGTGGCAGCGCAGGTGCACAGAGTGTGCAGCGCGCGACGATTGCACCGGAGGTGGCCGCGCGAAAGAGGCTTATGGAATGCGCGCCGGCCGGAAATTTGTGACTGTTTTGACCGTTTATAGATTTTTTGACTGTTTATAGATAAGGAGAATATCCATGCCCGCCAGTTTGCAACCTGCCGTGCCGGCGAACATCCTCATTGTGGTTGACCCCGCGCAGGACCAGCACCTGGCGCTGGAGCGCACGGTGGTGTCCATCGATATGCTGGGCAGCCCCGGCGTCGAACCGCGGCCGCAGCTGCATGTGCTGGTGGCCGTGGACATGGACAACGCCGACACTTCGCCGCGCAACGAGCGCATCTTCCGCAACAACGAGTGGCTGACGGAGCATATCGTCGAGCCGCTGGGTCGCTCGGGGCTCAAGTCCTCCGTGATAATGAGCTGGTCGTCGGACTGGTACGGCTCTATTTTGAAAACCATGGAGAGTGTCGATGCCGGCATCGTGATACTGCCGCTGATGCAGCACCCCAGCGGTCGCGAGCGGCTGTTCAACGAATCGATCTGGCGTCTGCTGCGCACCTCGACGCGCCCGGTACTGATCACCCAGCCCGGTGCCAAGTCCAAGCGCGAAAAGATTCTGGTGGCGGTCAACTTCCAGACCCATAACGAGGACTACCAGCGTCTCAATCCGCTGATTATCGATCGCGGCCAGTGGATGGCGGATATGTATGGCGCCGAGCTGCATATCGTCAACGCCTACAGCGACTCTCTGCACCACCCCGATCGCTCGCGGTTGGCCCGCGAGAGCGGCGTGGACCGCGCCAATATTCACACCCGGGTGGGTGACCCCGAGGTGGTGATCGCCGATGTGGCGCGGGAGATCGACGCCGATATCGTGGTGCTGGGCACCCGCAGCCGCGCCAGCCGCTGGCGTGGCAATACCTCCGAGCGGATCATCACCCGCGTCGAATGCGACGTCCTGTGCATTCACTGACGCCCGCGACGAACCGTGCGCTGAGGGGGTAGACAATGGCTCAAGCGAAGGGCATAGGGCTGGTCACCGGCGCCTCCTCAGGCATCGGTGCCGCGTTCTGTCGGCAGCTGGTGCCGCACTGCCACAAGTTGCTGCTGGTGGGCCGGCGCGAGCCCGAGCTGCAGGCGCTGGCGGATGAATTGCGTGCCGCGGGACGCGAGGCGCTGGTGATCCTGGCCGACCTCAGCGACCCGCTGGCGACCACCCGGGTGGTCGAGGCGATCCGGCAGCACGGGCCGGTGACCTGGCTGGTGAACAACGCGGGTTTTGGCACGCTGGGCCCGTTCGAGGCGCAATCCATCGACTCCCAGCTCGACATGGTTGCGGTGCATATCAATGCGCCCCTGACCCTGACCCGCGCGGCGCTGCCGTTTATGCGCGAGGTCGGCGCGGGGGTGCTGATCAACGTCTCCTCGCTGATCACGTACATGCCCTGGTCCGGCGTGGCGACCTATGGCGGCAGCAAGGCGTTCCTCAATAATTTCTCGGAGGCCCTGGCCATCGAGCTGAAGGACTCCGGCATCCGTGTACAGTGCCTGGTGCCCGGCTACACGCGCACCGACTTTCACGGCCGCGACAGTTTTTCCGGTTTCAATGCGTCCAGTGTGCCCGACAGCTTGTGGATGGAGCCTGACGCGGTGGTAGCGGAGAGCCTCGCGGCGCTGGACGGGGGCCCCACCGTGTTTATTGCGGGCGAGGTCAATCGCCGGATGGCGCGCGATGCGCTTGTCAGGCAGCTCGATGCCTTCCAGCGTTAAGACCCTGTGCTCGCGCCGGAGTACACTGTCCACTCCCCGCGCTGCTTAAAAACCTCTGTTGACGTACAGTCAGTTGAACCGGATTCGCAGCACGGGTGGCGCCCGCAATGATCAGGCTGCGCCCGCCGCGCGTATCCCTTACCCTCTCAAGCCTGGCTTGACCCTGTGTATTCGGAGACCACCATGAGATTCGCCTATCACCACAGTATGTGCCCCGTCGAGCAGTACCTGCCCCTGACCCAGGCGGCGGAGCGCGTCGGCTTCGATGCGGTCACCTTTCCCGACAGCATCTGCTACCCCAGGGAGGGAGATCCCGACTACCCCTACAACGAGGACGGCAGCCGCGAGTTTCTGGACGGCGTGCCGTTTATCGATGCGTTTGTGCTCGTCGCTTTTCTGGCCGGCCAGACCCAAAAAATCGGCTTCAGCACTTCGGTCACCAAGCTCGCCGTGCGCCAGCCGGTGATCGTTGCCAAGCAACTGACCAGCCTCGCCGCGATGATCGGTGACCGTTTCAAGTTCGGCGTCGGTATCAGCCCGTGGAAGGAAGACTTCATCGTTTCGCAGATCCCCTGGGAAAAGCGCGGCAAGCGCATGGACGAAATGCTGGAGATCGTGCGTGGCCTGATGAGTGGCGAGTACTTCGGCTACAAGGGCGAGATCTTTGATATACCCGAGATCAAGATGACCCCCGCGCCCGCCAGGCCGGTGCCCCTGCTGGTGGGCGGCCATGCGGAGCCGGCCCTGAAGCGCGCCGCGCGCCTGGGCGATGGCTGGATCGCCGCCGGCGGCGAGCTGGCGGAGCTCAAGAAAATGATCAATCGCATCAACGAGCTGCGCAAGGAGTACCAGCGCGATCACCTGCCGTTTGATATCCAGGTCATGAGCAGCGAGGCCTACACGGCCGACGGCATCAAGCGCCTGCGGGATATCGGTGTGGATGAAGTGCTGGTGGCCTTCCGCGATGTCTACAAAAGCGAGCCGGACACCAAGACCGTCGAGGAAAAAATCGCCGGCCTGGAGTGGTTTGCCAACGAAGTGATCGCCAAGTCGCGCTGAGCCGAAGTCGGCCTGTGCGATATCGGCCCGGCCCTGGCGTCGGGTCGATACGCTGATGCGCTCTGTCCGACAGGGCGCGTTATGACCAAACCTTCCTTCACCCGCCCCCGATGATCCGGCAAGCTCGCGGAAACGATTCTGCTCCCCGCGAGGTGCCGCCATGCCCAGTCAACTGCTCGTGGATTATCTCAGCCGCTGCAAAGTGCCCTTCGAACTGTTGCAGCACCCGGTGGCCTACACCGCGCCTGAAGTGGCGGAGGCTGCCCATATACAGGGGGCCTGCTTTGCCAAGGCGGTCATGGTCAAGATTGCCGATGAACTGGCGATGGTGGTGATACCGGCGCATTTCCACCTGGAGCCGGCGCTGCTGAGCGATGCCTTCGACGGCCGCCGGGTGCGGCTGGCCGTCGAGCGGGAGTTCCGCCACCGGTTTCCGCGCTGTGAAACCGGTGCCATGCCGCCCATCGGCCACCTCTATGGCGTGGCGAGCTACATGGCGCCGGTATTTGATGAGCGCGCGGATATCGCCTTCAATGCCGGCACCCACACCGAGATCATACGCATGGCGTTTGCGGATTTCCGGCGCCTGTCCCATGCCGATATGCTGGATGTCGGAGTGCTGCCGCCCCTGGCCGGTCCCGCCGCGACCTCCGCGCATCGCCGCGCCGCCCTGGGCCGCTGAGGCCCAGACAGGGCTCAGTTTATCCGCGGCTGGGATTCGAGTTCGGTTTCGAGCTGGCGTGCCACGGTTTCCGGCGAGCGGGTGTTGCGCGCCAGCCAGCGGTACACCAGGGGCACCACCACCAGGGTCAGCAGC
>JAVEVZ010000222.1:0-5112 GCA_034004805.1 Spongiibacteraceae bacterium
TGGACCCGCACTCCACGGACCAGGACGCCGAGTCTTTCGACGACCTGCAGGTCAACACCACCGGCGAATTCGGCGGACTGGGGCAGGAGGTCGGCATGGAAGACGGCTTCGTCAAGGTCATCACACCACTGGACGACACCCCCGCCCAGAAGGCAGGTGTCGAGGCGGGCGACCTGATCGTCAAGCTGGATGGCAAGCCGGTAAAAGGCATGAGTCTGTCCGATGCCGTGGCGCTGATGCGCGGCCCGCGGGGCAGTGGCATCGAACTCACCATCGTGCGTGAGGGCGCCGACCGCCCCATCACGCTTACCGTGGTGCGGGACATTATCAAGGTCCAGAGCGTGCGCTCCCGCGAGCTGGAGCCGGGCTTTGGCTACGTGCGCATCGCCCAGTTCCAGGCCGGCACCGGCCCCGAGTTCAAGGCCGCGATAGACAAGCTGCGCAAGGGCGGCGAGCCGCTCAAGGGTCTGGTGCTGGACCTGCGCAACAACCCCGGCGGCATTCTGCAATCCTCGGTGGAAGTCGCCGATGCGCTGATAGACCAGGGGCTGATCGTCTACACCGAGGGCCGGCTCGCCAACGCCCATTCGCGCTATACGGCGCGGGCCGGGGATATGCTGGCCGACACGCCCATCGTGGTGCTGATCAACGGCGGCTCGGCCTCGGCCTCGGAAATCGTCGCCGGCGCATTGCAGGACCACCACCGCGCCGTCATCATGGGTACCGACAGCTTCGGCAAGGGCTCGGTACAGACTGTGATGCCGCTGTCCGAGAAGCACGCCATCAAACTCACCACCGCGCGCTACTACACACCCAACGGCCGCTCCATCCAGGCCCAGGGCATCGTGCCGGACATCATTGTCGAGCGCGCCCGCTTTGAGACGCTGCCGCGCGCAGATCACGTCACGGAGGCCGACCTGGAAGGCCACCTGCGCAACGGCAGCAACGAGAACAACAGCAAGCGTCGCCGCCAGCAGAAGGACGACCTGCTGGCCACCGACAACCAGCTCTATGAAGCGCTGAGCCTGCTCAAGGGCCTCAATATCGTCAGTCGCAGACAGGCCCTCGCCCCACCGGCCACCACGCCGTCCGCCACCACCCCGAGCAATGACCAGGGCGGTTAAACACCAGCTCTGGCGGGGGTTGTTACTGGCACTGCTGCTAACGGCCAGCGCCGGTTGGGCGCAGCCGCGGCTGGTGCTGATCATCGACGACCTGGGCGATAACTTGGCGCTGGGGCGGCGCGCCGTGGCCCTGCCGGGGCCGCTGACGCTGGCTATCCTGCCCCACACCCGCAACGCCGGAACCCTTGCCGAACTGGGTCACCGCGCCGGCAAGGACGTAATCGTACACGCGCCCATGAGCAATCACGCCGGCCGGCCGCTGGGGCCCGGCGGCCTGACCACGGACATGGACCGCGCCGCGTTCGTCGCGGTGCTGGAAGCCAACCTGGCCGCGGTGCCCCACGCCCGCGGCCTCAACAACCATATGGGCAGTGCGCTGACCGAGCAGCTGCTGCCCATGAGCTGGCTGATGGCGGAACTGCGGCGCCGGGGCCTGTTCTTCGTGGACAGCCGCACCAGCCGCGCCACGGTCGCGGAGCGCCAGGCACAGATCTACGGCGTGCCCAATCTGCGCCGCCACGTATTTCTCGACAACGAGCGCACGGAAGCGGCGATCGCGGACCAATTTGAGCAACTGGTCAACCTCGCCAGAACCCGTGGCCTGGCCGTGGGCATCGCCCACCCCTACCCGGAAACCCTGACTGTCCTGTCCCAGGCATTGCCCGGCCTGGCCCGGCGCGGGGTGGAAATCGTCGCCGCATCCCGCGCACTGGACGGCCAGGCGCGCCCCTGCCCGCTGCGCATACTGGCCTCGACGGCCACATCCGCGTGCGACGGGCCTTTGGCTCTCTCGACGCCAGTTGGCGACAATTAACCGACTACGCACCAATCCCGCCCGCAAAACAGTGCCAAGTGATTGATTATTGACAATTAGTCCGGCATTCAATGCTGTACAGCTGCAACATTATGGCTACACTAGTGGCAATACCGTCGCGTCCATACGCACAGTGATAAGCACCACCCCAGGAGCAGCGGAGACCCATCATGCCAACAACCCGTGCCGGAGAAGCAGGCAGTCCCCCTGCACGCCACGATCGGTTTTTCGTTGAAGGCGGAGACTGGTACTTCAAGACCCGCGAAGGCGCGCCCATCGGCCCCTTCGAGGATCGCGACGATGCCCGTCGGGGCCTGACAGACTTTCTGGAATTTATGCTGCTGGCGGAACCCAAGACGCTGTCCCGCCTATACGCGTCCCTGTCGCGCTGAAGCCGGCCCGAACACGACGACCACCACGACGACCACCACGACGAACATAAAAAAAGCGGCCCTGACAGCCGCTTTTTTTATGTCTGACCCGCCCCGCGAGAACCGTCAGTCAAGCCGCATCTCAATGCCCCGCGCCGCCATATAGCGCTTGGCCTCGGGCACGCTGAACTCGCCGAAATGGAAGATGCTGGCAGCCAGCACCGCGTCGGCACCACCTTCCACTATGCCCGCCACCAAGTGATCGAGGGTGCCCACGCCACCCGATGCAATGACCGGCACCGGCACCGCATCACTGATCGCCCGGGTCAGGGCCAGGTCGAAACCCGCACGGGTGCCGTCGCGGTCCATGCTGGTCAACAGTATCTCCCCGGCGCCGAAATCGGCCATCCGCGCCGCCCACTCCACCGCATCGATACCGGTGGGGCGGCGCCCGCCGTGGGTAAATATCTCCCAGCGCAGCGCCTCTCCGGGCGCGCTGACCTGCTTGGCGTCGATGGCCACCACGATGCACTGGACACCGAACCGCGCCGCGGCTTCCTTGACGAAATCCGGATTGTGTATCGCCGCCGAATTGATGCCGACCTTGTCCGCGCCGGCATTCAGCATGCGGCGAATATCCGCCACAGTGCGGATGCCTCCGCCCACTGTCAGTGGAATAAACACTTCCGACGCGATCTGCTCCACCGTGTGCACCGTGGTATCGCGCTGCTCGTGGGTGGCGGTGATGTCGAGAAAAGTGATCTCGTCGGCGCCCTGCTGGTCGTAGCGCTGGGCGATTTCCACCGGGTCGCCGGCGTCGCGGATATCGACAAAGTTGACGCCCTTGACCACCCGGCCCGCGTCCACGTCCAGGCACGGGATAATGCGTTTGGCTAAGCCCACTGCGGCGGTTTCTCCTGCCATTGATAGTCTTTCTATTTGCGCTGGCGGCGTATCAGGCCCGCAGCTGACGGTCGCACCAGGACTGGGCCTCGGCGAGATCCAGGCTGCCTTCGTAGATCGCGCGGCCGGTAATGGCGCCGAGTATGCCCACCTCAGCCACAGCGTACAGCGCCTCCACATCCTGCATATTGGTGACGCCGCCAGAGGCGATCACCGGGATGCTGGACGCCTCGGCCATGGCCACGGTGGCGTCGATATTGACGCCCTGCATCATGCCGTCGCGGCTGATATCGGTGTAGACGATGGCGCTCACGCCGTCCTGCTCAAAACGCCTGGCGAGATCGGTGGCCTTTACATCGCTGACCTCGGCCCAGCCGTCGGTGGCCACCAGGCCGTTCCGGGCATCCAGGCCCACGATTACACACCCGGCAAATGCCTGGCAGGCTTCGCGTACAAAGGCCGGCTCCTTGACCGCCTTGGTGCCGATAATCACGTAGCTGACACCGGCCGCAAGATAGTGTTCGATGGTGTCCAGGCTGCGAATCCCGCCGCCGATCTGTATCGGCAGGTCGGGGAAGGCCCGGGCGATTGCCGTGACCGCGCCGCCATTGACCGGTTCGCCGGCAAACGCGCCGTTGAGATCCACCAGGTGCAGGCGCCGCGCGCCGGCGTCCACCCAGCGCCGGGCCATGACCACCGGGTCGTCGCCGTAAACCGTCGACGCATCCATAACGCCCTGCTTAAGGCGCACGCACTGGCCGTCTTTCAAATCAATCGCGGGAATAATCAGCATGGGATTGCAGACACCGGCCGCGGCGCGGTGACGACCACTCCTAGGGTTTCCAGGTCAAAAAATTCTGCAGCAGACGCAGACCGTGTTCAGCACTTTTTTCGGGGTGAAACTGCACCGCAAACAGGTTGTCGCGCGCCAGCGCCGCGTCAATGGTGACACCGTAGTCCACAGTGCCTGCCACCAGGCCGCGCTCCTGTGCGTGCACATAGTAACTGTGCACAAAATAAAATCTTGCCTGGTCGGGGATGCCCTGCCACAGCGGATGGGCCTGGCTCTGGCGCACCTGGCTCCAGCCCATATGCGGTACTTTCAGGCGCTCGCCGTCTCTGCTCTGCAGTGCATCGCCGAGAAAGGCGACCTTGCCCGCGATCAGCCCCAGGCAGTCAACGCCAGCGTTTTCCTCGCTGCGTTCCAGCAGCACCTGCATGCCGATGCATATGCCCAGCAGCGGCCGGCCGCGCTGCAACACCTCGCGCACCACGGCATCCAGTTGCAGGCGCCGGATCTCGGCCATGCAGTCGCGGATGGCGCCAACGCCGGGAAATACCACGCGGTCGGCGCCCAGTATGGTTGCCGCGTCAGCCGTGACCGCCACCTCCATACCGCCGCCCACTTTGGCCAGCGCGCTGGCCACCGAATGAAGATTGCCCATGCCGTAGTCGATAACGGCAACCGTTTGCGCCATTTACAGATGGCCCTTGGTGGAGGGCGTCACGCCACTCATGCGCGGATCCAGGGCCAGCGCCATGCGCAGCGCGCGGCCGAAGGCCTTAAACACGGTCTCCGCCTGGTGGTGGCTGTTGATGCCCTTCAGGTTGTCGATGTGCAACGTAAGCTTGGCGTGGTTGACGAAGCCCTGAAAGAACTCCATGAACAGGTCCACGTCGAAATTGCCGATGCGCCCCCGGGTAAAGGGGATGTTGTAGTGCAGGCTCGGCCGCCCGGAAAAATCGATCACCACCCGCGACAGCGCCTCGTCCAGCGGCACATAGGCGTGGCCGTAGCGCGTCAGCCCGTTCTTGTCACCCACGGCCTCGGCCACGGCCATGCCCAGGGTGATGCCGACATCCACCACGCGGAGGTGGTCGTCGATGTAGGTATCGCCCG
>JAVEVZ010000223.1:0-5111 GCA_034004805.1 Spongiibacteraceae bacterium
GGCAGGCCCTGCTGTTCGAACAGGCTCACTCCCAGCTGCCGGGGCGAGCAGAGGTTGAAGGGCTGGCCGGCGAGCTCATGCGCCTTGGTCTCCAGTGCCAGTAAGCGCTCACCAAGCTCGCGGCTCTGCTGGGCCAGCCGGGTCCGGCTGACCAGGGCGCCGTTGCGCTCGACGCGGGACAGCACCGATACCAGGGGGATTTCCAGCTCCTCGAACACCGCCCTCAGGCCCGCTTCAGCCTTGACGCGGGGCCACAGGGTCTGGTGCAGGCGCAGGGTGACCTCGGCGTCTTCCGCGGCATAGGGCGCGGCGTCCTCGAGATTGACCTGATTGAAGGTCAGCTGCTGCTTGCCCTTGCCGGCGACATCCTCGAAATGGACGGTGCGCTGGCCCAGGTATTTGAGCGCCAGGGTGTCCATGTCGTGACGGTTGCCGGCGGCGTCCAGCACATAGGACTCCAGCATGGTGTCGTAGAGGATGCCCTGCAGGTCGATGCCGTGGTTGGCGAGTACGCTCTTGTCGTATTTCAGGTTCTGGCCGACCTTGTGCGCGGCGGGGTTTTCCAGCAGCGGCTTGAGGCGTTGTAACGTGCTGTCGCGGTCGAGCTGGGCCGGCGCGCCCATGTAGTCGTGGCCCAGGGGCAGGTAGGCGGCCTCGCCGGGCTCCACCGCGAAGCACAGGCCGACGATCTGCGCCTCCATATAGTTGAGGCTGGTGGTTTCGGTGTCGAAGGCAAACAGGGGCGCCGCTTCCAGTTTCTGCAGCCACGCCGCGAGGGTGGCTTCATCGAGTATGGTGATGCAGCGCAGTGCTGCGGCGCCGTTGTCCGTCGCCGAGTCTCCGGGCGCGAGCAGCTCCTCCAGCCAGCTTTTGAATTCCAGGTCCTGATAGAGCTGGCGCAGGGCGTCGGCGTCGGGTTCGCCGGGCTTGAGGGCGCCCTCATCGATGCTCAGCTCGACATCGGTTTTGATGGTCGCCAGCTGGTAGGATAGCCGCGCGTTGGCCGCCTCTTTCTCGAGCCTGGCGGGCAGCGATTTGGCGCCGCGCACGCTGAGTTCGGGAATCTTCTCGAGATTGGCATAGAGCGCTTCGATGCCGCCGATGCCCTGCAGCAGGGCCAGCGCGGTTTTTTCGCCGACGCCGGGTACGCCGGGAATGTTGTCGACCTTGTCCCCCATGAGCGCCAGCAGGTCGATGATCAGATGCGGCGGCACGCCGAACCGCTCCTCGACGCCGGCCACATCCAGGCGGGTGTCGGTCATGGTGTTGACCAGGGTGACATGCGGGCCCACCAGCTGGGCCATGTCCTTGTCGCCGGTGGAAACCACCACGCTGCGCCCCTTGGCCGCGGCCCTGACCGCCAGGGTGCCGATCACGTCGTCCGCTTCCACGCCGTCGACCACCAGCAGCGGCAGACCCATGGCGCGAATAATGGCGTGAATGGGCTCCACCTGGGTCCGCAGCTCGTCGGGCATGGGCGGGCGCTGCGCCTTGTACTCGGCGAACAGTTCATCGCGAAAGGTCTTGCCCTTGGCGTCGAACACGACCGCGAGATCGGCGTCGGGATAGTCCTTCTGCAGGCGCTTGATCATGCTGATCACACCGCGCACAGCGCCGGTGGGCTGGCCCTGGGACGTGGTGAGTTGCGGCAGCGCGTGGAAGGCGCGGTAGAGGTAGGAAGAGCCATCCACCAGAACCAGGGGTGGCATTTCTTTGTTCATGGGCTGGTCTCCGATCGCGAGCGCAGGAGTGTAGCATGCAGGCCAGGACGGCCCGGGAGCACTTATGGCAGTTTATACCGCGGTGGATGAAGAGGCGCTGAAGCGCTTTGTGGCGGACTATGGACGCGGTGCGCTGGCGGCCTGGGAGGGCGCGTCCGAGGGCGTGGAGAACACCACCTATTTTGTCAGTCTGCGCGAGGGCAGGGCGCGGCGCGAGTACGTCCTGACCTTGTTCGAGCAGCTCGATGGCGAGGCGGTGCAGGCCTATGCGGGCTTTACCGCGGGCTTCGCCGCCGCCGGCCTGCCGGTTCCTTATCCGCTGCGCGACCGCGATGGACGGTCCTGGGCCAACCTGGCCGGCAAGCCCGCGATACTGGTACCCCGGGTGCCGGGCCGGCATCCGGTGCGCCCGTCGCCGGCGGCCTGCCGCCAGATCGGTGAGTTTCTGGGTCGCGCGCACGCGCTGGCGCTGGCTTCGGGCTGGCACTGGAAGGGGCCGCGCAGTCCCGCCTGGCTGCGGGGGCTGGCGGGGGAACTGCTGCCGCGGCTGGCGGGCGCGGACCAGGCGCTGCTTTCCAGCGAATTGGCGTTCTGGGATCACTGGCGCGACGCGGCGCGCGAGCTGCCACAGGCGCTGATTCACGGCGATCTGTTCCGCGACAACAGCCTGTTTCAGCGCGGTCGGCTGACCGGGGTTATCGATTTCTTCAGTGCGGGCACGGATTATCTGTTGTTCGACCTCGCGGTCGTAGTCAACGATTGGTGCAGCACTGCCAGTGGTGAGCTGGCCAAAGAAAGAGTCCTGTCGATAGTGGGCGCTTACACCGGAGTGCGGCGCCTGAACCCCGACGAGCGCCGGTTATGGCCGGCCATGTTGCGCTTGGCGGCCCTGCGCTTCTGGGTATCGCGTCTCGCGGCAAGCCTGGACAGTCCGGCGACCGGCGCGCTGTTACCGGTGCGCGATCCCGCCGTTTACCGGCGCATTCTGGCGCTGCGCGGTGAACGGATGCTTACTTTTGGGTAACACTTCGGGGGCCGCGGGCATCGGCGAGTTGTGTTACCCGTCACAAAAAATCACCACACTATTTTTGTGTGAATAAAAAACTAATAAAAACAATATCTTATAAATCCATTCTAAATTTATTCCGAGATTTTTGTTACCACCGACAAATTGCTGAGGTAACAAATATTTCATGCGCTCTGCTTGTGTTGTCTCGGCCCAAGTGTTACCTTATGTATCACATCACGTAACACCCTAGACCAGCGGCCACAAGCCAGGGTCAGGACCAGAGAGGAAGGAGAGGGATCATGAGGAATTTGGCTGTACTGGCCGTTTTACTGGGCGCACTGAGCAGCGTCGCCAACGCAGAGAGTGCCGTAAACAGCGCGCCGAACTTTGCCGTAGCGATTGAGCCTGCGGTGGCCATCAGCGCACCTGCTGCCAATTCGGAGAGCAGCGCAATGGCTTCCAAGGTCGAGCAGAGCGCCGTTGATCGGGCCATGGAAAGTGTGTCCAAAAAACTGAGCCGCGAATTTGCCGACCGGATCAACCAGGAGCTGGAATATGCAATGCAGTGATCACTGATACCCGGAACCCAAGCCCTCGGGCAGCGGTTCCGGTTTTGTGTTTCCTGCAGCAGTGTTCCGTTCAGTTGATTGTCAGACAGTGATATCTCGGTAGTGCTTTATCGATGGTTGTTTCATTTAAGTAAGCAGTAGCCTCACGACTCAGGTCGTCACGCATCCCCTAGACAGTCCAGGAAGCGTTCGCCCATCTCGCGGTAGAACTCTTCAAGCGCGCCTGGCCCGGTATCGCCGGACAGCGCCAGCGGATCGAATTCCACCTTTTTAACCCCGTACTTATCCACCATTCGCAGCAATGCGGGCGGCTGATGCGCAGTTTCCAGCAGCACACACTGTACATCGCCACCGGCCAGCAGCCGGTCGACCTCCATGGCCCGCCGTGCGCCGGGCTGGTGCTCCGGCGTCTGGGTAAAGGCCTCGCCGCCGCTCAGACCATAGCGCTCGGCAAAGGTGTCCCAGGCGGCGTGGCTGGTCAGGTAGCGACGGGCCCGGTAGGGCTGCAGCTGCACCGCTAGCGCCTGGCTCATGGCCTGCAGCCGGGCGCGCAGTTGCTGGGCATTGCTGCGGTAGCGGGCTGCCTGCTCCGGCTGGTGCCGGGCCAGGGCTTCCGCCACCTCAATGCCGAAGTCCGCCATCGCCAGGCTGTCCAGCCAGGGGTGGGGTTCGGCGCCGTGGTGGTGCTCCGCGTCTCCGCCGTCCATCTGCAGGCGAGTGGTTGACTCCCCGAGCACCGCCAGCGCGGACGCCAGCGGGGTTTCCAGGCGTGGGCCTACCCACAGCACGAGATCGGCTTGATGCAGCTGCTCGCGCTGGGAGGGCTTGAGCTGGAAATGGTGCGGCGACGCGCCGGGATCGAGCAGCGTCGTATTGTCCACGGCCTGCCCGGCAATGGCCGACACCAGCAACTGCAGGGGCTTGATGGTGCTGACCACCGACAGGCGCTCGCCGGCAGTGGCCCACGACGGCAGTGCGAGTGGCAGCAGGGCGATCAGGCCGATCAGCAGAGGGCGTGACATAAAGGGCGGCGATCCGGTCGGTGGAGAGTGAGTTATGGGCCGAATTGCAATAGTATAACATCGCAAAGGAGGGGCGATTATGGCCAGCTTGCTCGCGTTCAAACGACACGACCACCGGCATTGCATCGAACAGGCGCTGCAGGAGGCGGAACAGCTGTGCGCGCGCCGCGAAGCACGCCTGACGCCGCTGCGTCGCCGGGTGCTGGAACTGGTCTGGCAGAACCACCAGCCCAGCGGCGCCTATCAGTTGCTGGACCAGCTGGCGGCGGGCTCGGCCAGCCGCGTGGCGCCGGCCACGGTGTACCGGGCGCTGGATTTTCTGCAGGAGCAGGGCCTCGTACACCGGCTCGCGTCGCTCAACGCCTATATCGGCTGTCCCCACGCCGAGCGCCACCACCGCGGTCACTTCCTGATTTGCAGACACTGCCAGGCCACCGTGGAAATCACTTCGAGTCAGGTCGCCGAGGCCATTGATGCCAGCGCCCGGGCGGCGGGCTTTGAGGCGGAAGAGGAGTGGGTGGAGGTGCTGGGTGTTTGCGCCGGCTGCAGGGGGCGCGGCCAGTGAGCGCTCTGGTGCGGCTCGACAAGGTCGCGGTGCAGCGCGACGGACAGCAGATTCTGGACAACGTGTCGCTTGCGGTAGCGCGCGGCGAGATCGTTACCATCATCGGCCCCAACGGCGCGGGCAAGACTACGCTGCTGCGGGTGGTGCTGGGCCTGCAGACGGCCCAGCGCGGCAGCGTGACCCGCGCCCCCGGCCTGCGCGTGGGCTATATGCCGCAAAAGCTGG
>JAVEVZ010000224.1:0-5109 GCA_034004805.1 Spongiibacteraceae bacterium
AGGGGGTCGTCAAAGTCGTGGGATACGTGCTTGTAAAAGGCCTTGTACTCGTCGTCGCTGACTTCCGTGCGCGGCCGGGTCCACAAGGCCGTGGCGTTGTTGACGACTTCCCAGGCCTGGTCGCCACCGTCTTTCCGGCCCGCCTTCTTGTCCTCTTTGTCGTCGTCGCTGTCGTCCTTGTCGGCACTGTCCTTGGGCATCAGCACCGGAATGGCAATATGGTCCGAGTACTTTTTGATGATGGAACGCAGGCGCCAGTTGTCGGCGAAGTCGATATCGTCGGCGCGGAGATGCAGTACCACGCGGGTGCCCCGGCTGGGCTTTTCAATGGTCTCTATGCTGAAATCCGCCTCACCGGTGGACTCCCAGCGCACCCCCTGATCCGCAGGGTCACCGGCGCGACGGGTGAAGACCTCGACGCGCTCGGCGACGATAAACGCCGAATAAAAGCCGACGCCGAACTGGCCGATCAGCTGCGAATCCTTCTTCTGATCACCGCTGAGCTTGCGCACAAACTCGGCAGTACCCGAACGCGCAATGGTACCGAGATGGGCGATAACCTCATCGCGGGACATGCCGATGCCGTTGTCTTCGATGGTGATGGTGCGGGCGTCCTTGTCGAAGCTCACCCGCACCTGCAGCTCAGGGTCGTCCTCGTACAACGCGCCATTGGCCAGCGCCTCGAAGCGCAGCTTATCGGCTGCGTCAGAGGCGTTGGAGATCAGCTCCCGCAGGAATATCTCCTTGTTGCTGTACAGCGAGTGGATCATCAGGTACAGCAACTGCTTGGCTTCGGTCTGAAACCCCAGGGTCTCTTTGCCAGTGGCGGTGGTCATCGGGCGCTCCTCTTTTCAATAACTTCCAATAACTTCCAATAACTTCCAATAACTCTCAATTGCACGGATCTGACTGCAGCGGTCGAATGGCACGGACACCGCGTCCATCGTCGGTGACATGGGCGCTCAACCGGCATGGGCGTCAATCAGCGGAAATGGGGGCGGCCCACGCTCAATTCAAGGCCGGCCCTGCTAGAATGCAGCGCTTGATTCGCCTCAATAAGAATGCGGTCCTCGTGAATCCCTGTAGTGAGCTCCCCCTATGAGCCCCGGCCCCGTGCAAACCCCGGCGCCACCAGAGCACCAGCTGCCTGCGCAAAATCTGCTCAAAGGCGTTGCGCTGGGCATCGTCACGGTTTTTATCGGCGCCACGGTGGCGGCGGCGGGCAAGCATCTCACCAGCCAGGTGCATATCAGTGCCATCGTATTCGCTCAGTACGCGATCTGCCTGGCGCTGGCCCTGCCCGCACTGCTGCGCGACGGTCCCCGCAGCCTGGCCACCCGGCGCCCCTGGGTGCACCTGGTGCGCGGGATCAGCGGCTGTGGCTGTTTTTATACGTACTATCTTGCCCTGAAATACATCTCGCTCGCCGATGCCGCGCTGCTGCGCAATACCGCGCCTCTCGTCGTACCGTTGATTATTTTCCTGTGGCTGGGCAAGCGTATCCCGCGCGCCAGCTGGCTGCCGCTGGGGCTCGGCTTCCTGGGTGTGCTGGTGGTGCTGCGCCCGGGTTTCAGCAGCGTCAGTGTCTGGCATCTGGTGGGCTTCAGTTCCGGCGTGGGCCTGGCCATCTCCATGGTCAGTACCCGGGTGCTGGCGGCCAGCGAACCGGAAAACCGCATCCTGTTCTACTACTTCGGCATTTCCATGCTGTTTGCACTGCCGTTCTTTCTGCTCAACTACCAGCCCGTACCCCTCAGCGCCCTGCCCTGGCTGGTGTATATCGGTGCGGCCATGTATTTCACCTTTGTGCTGTACACCCGCGCCTACAGCTATGTCGCCGCCAGCGTACTGGCGCCCACCAGTTATTTCGCGGTTGCCTTCGCGGGAATACTGGACTGGTGGATATGGGGCTATGTCCCGGACCGGGCAACCCTGGTGGGCGTATTGCTGATCGTGGGCGCGGGGTTGCTGATCGTCCGCCCCCGGGGCACGCTGGCGACAGACTGAGGATTGCCGCTCCAGCGCCGGCAACAACCCCGCTGCAAAACCCACTCAGCAAATCACGGGCACAAAAAAGCCGCGCGTTGCGCGGCTTTTTATCGAGCGAGTCGTAGCTTACCAGCCTGTGACTTCCTTGAGGCCGTTGCCGATATCCGCCAGGGAGCGCACAGTCTTGACCCCTGCGTCTTCCAGTGCCGCGAATTTCTCCGCCGCCGTGCCCTTGCCACCAGCGATAATCGCACCGGCGTGGCCCATGCGCTTACCGGCAGGCGCGGTCACACCCGCGATGTAGGACACCACCGGCTTGGTCACGTTGGCCTTGATATAGGCCGCGGCTTCCTCTTCGGCGGAACCGCCGATTTCACCGATCATCACAATCGCCTCGGTCTTGGGGTCGTCCTGGAACAGCTTGAGGATATCGATGAAGTTGGAGCCGGGAATCGGGTCGCCACCAATACCCACGCAGGTGGACTGCCCGTAACCGAAATCGGTGGTCTGCTTGACCGCTTCATAGGTCAGGGTGCCAGAGCGCGACACGATGCCGACCTTGCCGGGCTTGTGGATATGGCCGGGCATGATGCCGATCTTGCACTCGCCGGGGGTGATCACACCGGGGCAGTTGGGGCCGATCAGCCGCACGCCCAGCTCATCGCAGCGGATTTTCACTTCCAGCATATCCAGGGTCGGGATGCCTTCGGTGATGCAGACGATCAACTTGATGCCGGAATTGGCGGCCTCGAGGATCGAGTCCTTGCAGAACGGCGCCGGCACATAGATCACCGACGCATCCGCACCGGTGCTCTCAACCGCATCGGCCACCGTATTGAACACGGGCAGTCCCAGGTGCTCCTGGCCGCCCTTCCCCGGGGTTACGCCACCGACCATCTTGGTGCCGTAGGCAATCGCCTGCTCGGAGTGGAACGTGCCCTGCGAGCCGGTAAAGCCCTGACAGATAACCTTGGTGTTCTTGTTGATCAGTACGCTCATTTCGCACCCCCGGCAGCCTTGACCACTTGCTGAGCCGCGTCGGTGAGACTGGTCGCAGCGATGATATTCAAACCGCTTTCCGCCAGTTTCTTCGTGCCCAGTTCTGCGTTGTTACCCTCCAGACGCACCACCACCGGTACGTTCACACCCACCTGCTCGACTGCGCCGATGATGCCTTCGGCAATCATGTCGCAGCGCACGATACCGCCGAAGATGTTGACCAGCACGGCTTTCACCTTGTCGTCGGAGAGGATGATCTTGAACGCTTCCGCCACGCGCTCCTTGGTCGCACCGCCGCCCACGTCGAGGAAGTTGGCGGGTGCACCACCGTGCAGCTTGACGATGTCCATGGTGCCCATGGCCAGGCCGGCGCCGTTGACCATGCAGCCGATGTTGCCATCCAGCGCCACGTAGTTGAGCTCCCACTTGGCCGCATGGGCTTCACGGGCGTCGTCCTGGGACGGGTCGTGCATCTCCTTGAGCTTGGGCTGGCGGTACATGGCGTTGCTGTCGATATTCACCTTGGCGTCCAGGCAGTGCAGGTTGCCCTCGGTGGTGATAACCAGCGGGTTGACCTCCAGCAGTGCCAGATCCAGATCTACGAACAGCTTGGCCAGGCCCTGGAAAATCTTGACGAACTGCTTGACCTGCTCGTCCTTCAGACCCAGCTTGAACGCGATCTCGCGGCCCTGGTAAGGCTGTGCGCCGACCAGCGGATCAATCACGGCCTTGAGGATTTTCTCTGGCGTCTCGTGGGCGACGGTCTCGATTTCCACGCCACCCTCGGTGGACGCCATGAACACCACGCGACGCGTGGCGCGGTCGACCACCGCACCCAGGTACAACTCCTGGGCGATATCGGTGCAGCTCTCCACCAGAATCTTGGTGACGGGCTGGCCGTTTTCGTCGGTCTGGTAGGTCACCAGGCGATTGCCCAGCCACTTCTTGGCGAATTCGCGGATCTCGTCCTTGTTGCTCAGCAACTTCACCCCGCCCGCTTTACCGCGGCCGCCTGCGTGAACTTGCGCTTTTACCACCCATTTATCACCGCCGATGGTGTCGGCGGCGCGGGCGGCCTCTTCCGGTGTGCTACAGGCATAGCCCTTGGAGACGGGTAGGCCGTATTCGGCAAAGATCTGCTTTGCCTGATACTCGTGGAGATTCATGCTGAATTACCGTCTTGGTCTGAAAGAACTGCGGCACTACCCGAACGGGTAATGCCCCCTTTGCTTCGCTCCGCGAAAACGCGTCAAAAACGGGGCGATATTGTCCCGGCTTTTACCGTGTGTCGCAAATCTATTTGCGCTTCTTGCGGTTTGCAATGTGAATCGCGTGGCCCGCAACCGCCAGCGCCGCCTCGTGCACGGCCTCCGACAGCGTCGGGTGGCCGAACACGGTGAGGCCCAGGTCCTCGGCACTGGAACCAAACTCCATCGCAATGACGACCTGTTGCACCAGGTCCGCAGCCGCGGCGCCGATGATATGGCAGCCCAGTATCCGGTCGGTCTCGGCGTGAGCGATCAGCTTGACCATCCCCGTGCTGTCATTGGCGGCCAGGGCGCGACCGCTGGCTGCGAAGGGGAACACACCCACGTTAAAGGGCACGCCCTCCTTCTTGAGTTGCTCTTCATTGCGGCCCACCCACGCCACTTCCGGGTGCGTGTAGATAACATTGGGGATCAAGGCGTAGTTCACTGCGGTCTTCTTGCCCGCGATGCGCTCCACCACCATGATGCCCTCCTCTGAACCCTTGTGGGCCAGCATCGGGCCGCGCACGATGTCGCCGACCGCGTAGATCCCCGGCGCATCGGTCTCGCAGTGCTCGTTGACGAAGATAAAGCCGCGCTCGTCGAGGTTCACGCCGCAGTCCGGCGCCAGCAGGCCCTCGCTGTTGGGGCGGCGGCCGACGGCCACGATCAGGCGATCGAACACCTCCTGCTTGTCGCCGTCCTTGTCGCTGTAAGTGACGGTGACCTTGTCTTTCTTGACTTCCGAACCGGTCACCCGTGCGCCCAGGCGGATATCCAGCCCCTGCGCCGTGAATATTTTCTGGGCCTCCCTGGCAAGCTGGCGATCCACCGCGGACAGAAAGTCGTCCAGCGCCTCGAGCACCACCACTTC
>JAVEVZ010000225.1:0-5102 GCA_034004805.1 Spongiibacteraceae bacterium
AGAGCCCGACGTCGGCTCGCTGGATCCAGCACGACGCCGCCGGCGCCGATACCTACGAAGGCCTGCTTGGACGTCAACCGGATCGGTTCACCGGGCCGGACGTCGAGGCGTCTCTGCCCATGCTCGGCATTTACACCGCTGCGTTCGATGGTCGGCCCAATGCGGCCCTGATCTCGCAGCAGGCTTTGATGATTCAGAACATCATAATCGCCGGGGCCCAGCAGATCAGCCATAAATCATCCCATCTCGCCGCCGGCCCGCTGTTCCATATCGCGACCTTCATGGCCGCCAGCGCGACGCTGCATATGGGTGGCTGCAACGTGGTCGTGCCACGGGTCGATGCAAGGACCCTGCTTGAACTGATCCAGGCCGAGCGGTGCAGCCACGGGTTTATTCCCGGCCCCACCATCGAGCAGATGCGCGACCTCAACAAAGAGGGCCGGTACGACATCAGCAGCATGTTCTCGGGGCCGGATGCGCCGGACTACAACGGTGCCATCGTGGCACCGGCATCATCCCCGTGGCAGCGCAGCATGGGCGGTTATGGCCAGAGCGAAGTCCTGGGGCTGGTCACCATGGCCTGTTTCGGTGGCGAGGGCATGGCGGGGCGCGCCTCCCCCTTCGCCGAAGTTGCCATCTTCGATGACAACGACCAGGAAGTGGCTCCGGGCGAAACCGGTGAGATCCGTGTGCGCGGGCCGCTGGTAATGTGCGGCTACTTCAATCGCCCCGAACTCAACGCCAGCCGCATCCGCAACGGCTGGCATTGCACCCGCGATCTCGGCCGTCACAATCTGGATGGGTCGATCAGTTTTGTCGGCCCCAAGATGAAGATGATCAAATCGGCCTCGGAAAACATCTACCCGATCGAAGTGGAGAATGCCTTGCGTCTACATGGCGCGGTGGCCGATGTCTGCGTGATCGGCGTCCCCGATCCGCGCTGGGAGCAGAACGTGAAAGCCCTGGTGGTGCTCAAGCCGGGGGCAACCGCAACGGCCGAGCAGCTGATCGACCACTGCAAAGAGCAGATCGCGTCTTACAAGAAGCCCAAGCTGGTCGAGTTCGTGGAACGAATCGAAAAGGATGGCTCCGGCTCGGTAGACAGGGAGCGGATGGACGCGCTTTACGGTGGGGGCGGCTACCCCCGGATGTAAGCAGCGACTTTGTCTTCTGGCGGCGCCGGACTCCGGGAGGGGTCCGGCGCCGTTTTCATTTCCGCCGCCTGACCCGAACAAAGACATCATCATCCTGATCAGTTGCTCCCGTTCGTCCGCAAGCACCATTACAAAAAATTAATAAACTAAAATAACCATCGGCCGTTTTTTTATGCTAGCCGGCTGCCTCGCAATTCAAAACATACACAGGCACGAAGACGATTCGACCGATCGCCGTCGTGACTGCCATGGAGATTCTGCATGAACCTTAAACCCGCTGCCGCTCTGATATTGGGCGCGACAGTCGCCATTCCACTAACCGGCACCGCGCAGGAGCGGGCGGTACTGGAAGAGATCATCGTTACAGCTCAGAAGCGTGAGGAAACCATCCAGGACGTGCCGATAGCCATCAGCGCACTGGGGGCCGAGGCGCTCGGCAAGCAGGGCATCAGCAACCTCATCGATTTCCAGGGCGGACAGGTTCCGGCCCTCAAGGTCATCCCCTTCGCCGGTCGCCCCAACACCCTGCAGCTCGGTATCCGTGGCATTACCGAAGCAGACCCGACCCAGCTGACCGTGGAGCGGCCGGTCGCTGTCTATGTTGATGGCGTCTATGTCGCCCGTGGTAACGGCATGGATGTCGAGGTGATGGATGTCCAGCGCATGGAGATCCTGCGCGGCCCACAAGGCACGCTGTTCGGTCGTAACGCCGAGGGCGGCGCACTCAACATCGTCTCCCGCAAGCCCACGGGCGAGTTCGGCTTCAAGCAGGAGCTGGAGGCGAGCTCCCTGGACGAGTACAAGTCCCGCACGGTAATCAATACGCCAGAGTGGAACGGCCTCTCCGCCAGCCTGGGCTACCTGCACCGCCGCGCCAATGGCTGGATCAACAACCCGGGCGGCAAGCGCGATTTCAACTGGCAGGATAAGGACGCCTATCGTCTCGCCCTGCAGTTCAACGGAATCGAAGACCTGGTGGTCGATTACATCTACGACCACTCGGATGTCGACTACATGCAGAACTACAACGTTCTGCTGGACAAGCCGGGCATCAGCCTGAACCCGCGCCCCGCCGGCAAAGGTCGTCCGGACAGCGCCTGGGCCGGCTCCATTGCGCCGATCCAGAATACCCGCAACAGTGGCCACAACCTCACCATCGAGTGGTACGTGAGTGACAGCGTCGCCTTCAAGTCCATCACCAGCTATCGCGATCTGGAGGATGACAACGTGTCCACCGGCGCGGGCGGCAACGTGTTCGTTCCCCAGGGGGCGACATCCGGTATTTCGGATTCGCAAGGCTACGCGCTCACCAAGCAGAACCAGTTCTCGCAGGAGTTCCAGCTGCTCGGCGAAATCGACCGTCTCGAATGGCAGGCCGGCATTCTCTATTTCCATGAAGATGGCAGCTTCGATGGTACCTCCCGCTTCGGATACCGCTACGACGGTTGCAGCGCAGGTATCTACGGCGCGACCTGCGGCCTTCCGACACTGGAGCTGACCCCGTTCGTGGGTACGACCCGGACCAACGTCGATACCGACTCCTACGGCATCTACACCCAGGCTACCTGGAACCCCGAAATTCTGCAGGAACGCCTGAAAATCACCCTCGGCCTGCGTTACGGCAAGGATGACAAGGATGTGCGTCGTTCCCTCGAGGGCGGCGCGCCGGTGGAAATCCGAACCACCGCGTCGTCGGAGCGTGTCGATCCGGCCATCACCGTCGCATACGACCTGCTGGACTCCACCTCGATCTACGCCCGCTACAGCACCGCTTATCGTGGCGGCGGTGTGAGTGTGCGCGAGCTCGGCAGCTTCTCGCCCTATGATGAGGAGCAGATCAAGGCCACCGAAGTCGGTATCAAGTCGACGTTCTGGGAAAACCGTGCGCGCTTGAATGCGGCGGTGTTCTATAACGAAATCGACGATTTCCAGGCGCCTGTACAGCAGGTCTGCGTCGGTTGCACGACCTCCAACACACTCATTGCCAACGCGGACGGGACCGCCCGTATGCAAGGCGCGGAGTTGGACGCCTCGGTCCTGCTGTTCGATGGCCTGACCATCTCGGTAGCGTACACCTATCTGGACAACTCGCTGCCCGAGCTTGCAGACGGTGGCCAGCTGCGTCAGCCGACACTGAACAATGCGCCGCGCAACGCCTGGTCGTTGAACCTGGACTATGAGTTCGAGCCCTTCTCCTTCGGTGTGCTGAACGCCCACATCAGCGTCACGGACTCGGATGAGTTCTGTTTCAGTGTGTTCAGCTGCCGTGCGGATTCGATCATGCGTGCAGGGGATATCAGCGGCGTCGAAGCCGGCGAGAACAACCGTCTGGTCAATGCCCGCATGACCCTTTCCGACATCCCGGTAGGGGGTCAAGGTGCGCTGGCTGCAGCGCTGTGGGTCGAGAACCTGACGGACGAGGAGTACTACAACTTCGGTTATACCGCGCCCTCCAACCCGGTGGTGGGTAACGGTACCGTGGTGCAGTACGGCGAGCCCCGTTCGTTCGGCGTGACGTTGACTTACGAGTACTAAGCGATTGGTGCTTTTTCAGCGGGCTCAGGCCCGCTTTTTTTTTGGTTCATCGCAACTTACCGGGAAGCACGGCCTGCCCCGGATTTCATCCGGCTTCGCAGAGGGTTTCGCCACGTTTTTTAGTTTGGCGGTCACGGTGAATTGACCGCACCGTGGATCAGGCGGTTGCGCTGATCGCCTTCCAGAACATGAAAAAAAAGTCGTCTACGCGTGATGCCAGAGACCACTTCTGCCCATGGGCATACCAGCGTTGGGTCTCGTGGATGGTGTTCATGTAGACCTGTCGTATCAGGTGCTCGGTGGTGATGCGGCTATCGATCACGCCAAGGCGGCGCCCCTCCCGCAGCAGCGGTTTATAGACCCGCTGGATCATTCGGGTGGGCATGGTGGAGGCGCTGAACCAGATGGTGCCCGGTATATGGATCGTGGTCAGGATGGCGAACTGCGGGTTGCGGTCGCTGAAGCCGAGCTGCGCCTGGAACAGGCGGTACCATTTGTCGCGGTAGCTCCTGGCGTCGGCAACATGCTCGATCACGGCCTGCATCAGCTCCCCTACCCACTCGTCCACCACGGCCAGTACCAGCTGCTCCTTGGAGCCGTAGTATTTGTAGATGGTGGCGGAGCTAACGCCGGAGCGCGTCGCGATCTGTCGGATATTGATCTGGTTCCAGCCCTTGCTGGAGAGCTCGTCAAAGACGGTAGGGTGTAGCCGCGCCGAAACATCGGCGGGAACGGCAGGGGCACGCTTGCGGGAATAGGGCATGGAGGTTTCAGGCCGGCCGCCGGCGATTACCGGCGGCGGCTCTGTCTTTTAGTTGCCGAACTGATAGCGCAGCTCAACGCCGTAGGTGCGGGGTGCACCCAGGGTGACGGCTGCGAAGCCTGTGGTCCATACCGAGGTGCCACCGGTGGCGTACTCCTCGTCGGTCAGGTTCTTGGCGAACAGGCGGCTGCTGAGGCCTGAGCCGAGCATGTTGTCCCAGTTGAGATAGAGATTGAACAGATCGTACCCATCGATGTTGCTGCTGGGCTCGTTGATGTCGGTCATCTCCATGTCGCTCCGGGTATACCAGTTGAGCTGGGCGGAGACGTCGCCCACCTCGGTCGGCAGCGGCAGCGTGTAGGTGATGGTCGCTCCGGCCGAGAGTTCGGGCACCATGGCGAAATCGTTGTTCTTCAGCGAGGCCGGCTGACCCGCGATACCCGGGTTGTCGAACTCGTCGTACTGGGCATCGGTGTAACCGATAAAGGCACTCAGCTCCAGCGAGTCGAAGGGGATCACCGTCAATTCCACTTCCCCACCCTGGATTGTGGCCTTGCCCGCGTTGAGGACCACGGTGGTAAGGGCAGTCTGTCCCGGCGGAATGAAAGAGAGGGTGCGCTGGATATCCTCGTACTTCTGGTAGAAGAGGG